>JACCWY010000107.1 GCA_013697395.1 Chloroflexota bacterium
CCGTTCGCCCGGGCGTCGCCGTTTCGAGCCCTGCCGGGGGCACCGCATGCGTAGCAACGGCTCCGGCCCGAAACCCAACAGGGGCAAGGGTTTCTCCCCAACCCGGCGACTCCCCGTAGTTTCCCTACGTTTCGCGTGCTTGCGCCCTATCTAACGTCGGTTGCGGCACAAACGCGGCACGAAGGCTCGACGTGGTGTACTGTCGGAGCCGGGATAGCCCCAGCGCCTGCGCTCCTGTTGCGCTACTGGGCGAGGAGGCCTAGATTCAAGAATGTGAGGCGTGCCGTCCAAAGGCGGTTACCTACCAGATGATGATGGCCCCTCATACTGGTGGCGTGACAAGATCGTTGAACGGCTTCTGACCGATGTCGAAGGCGCGTCATCACCCGTGGGGATTCTTAAGGAAGCAATCGACCGCATCGGTGATGCTAAGTATGAGGTCCTCCAACGCCTTGAGGACGACATCGATCGCCAGCGAGTCGGGCGCTTCGACAACGTCGATTCTTCCTTAAGAAGTTTGCCATGAGAGAGGACCGCCGACGTCTACAGCACATGCGGATCGCAGGGACCATCGGACTCTTCGCGATTCTGCTCGCAACCTTCCTCGGTGTCGTTTTCGCATCTGGCTGGGGTACGGCCGCTGCAATCTTGGCGCTAGCTACCACTCTGATCGCGATCCCTGCACTGTTCGCAGCGTTCAACCGGGACCCGGGTCCGTTTCTAGGTCGGCGCGAGTTAGCCGTCGCACCGTCCACGGATTCACCAACCCCCCAACTACCGCCTCGGCCGCCACGGCATCAAATGGCATACTCAACCCGCCACACGAATACGAGGCCGTCAACCGCGCTTCGCCGCATAGAGCCGGCATTCTCACCGATGGTGGACGCCAGCCAGCGCCGGGTAGAACCCGGCCATTGTGGAGGTCCTGGTGCCGATTGAACCCATGCCCGCGAGCACGTCGAGCCTCAGATATCGTCTATTACGATCAATAGACCATCTGGCGTCGTAAAGAGAACGCGACCGCTGACGACCAGCACATGGTGCGCATTGACCCGGATCCGGGCAACTGGTTTCCGGCTGTTGCCGTCGATCAGGGTCGGCGACAGGGCTGGACCCACGATCCACACGTCGCCGTCGTCGCTGGCGGCCACATCAAGTGGCCTTCCGGCAGCTGACCCCAGGTCGATGCGATCGGTGATTGCATGGGTGGTCGGGTCAACCCGGATCAGTGTCGCTGTGTCGGTTAGCGCCACCCATACAGCATCCGCCGACACGGCCACGTCGCCGACGATCCCATCGACCGGGATGACATCGGTCACATCGCCTGTCTCGGGGTCGATGCGCGAGAGAGTATTCGGACTGTTCGAGCCAACCCACAGCGCCCCAAAGCCGATATCTATCCCGGTGTTGCGGTCCAGGGTTGCCAACGTGGAGACTGACTCGTCCACCGTGTCCACTCGTATGATCGGGTCCGAGCCGCCGCTATCGCCACCGCAACAGGCGATGAAGAGACCCGCTTCCGAGCCGACCATCCCCCCACCGCCCGCTACCACCCCCGGTATGGTCGATACCACGTCCCCGGTGGCGGCATCAATCCGCAGCAGTGGATTACCCTCCGAGTACTCGGCCGCCCAGACAACGCCATCCGTAGCGGCAAGGTCGATCACGCTGGCCAGGGGGCTACCGATGCTCAGGTTCGTCCCAACACACATGGTGCGCATATCCACCTGGGTCAGCAGTGCGTTCTCCCAATCGCTGATCCAGATGAAGTCACCAGTGCCAACGATGAGGTCGGCTGCGGAGCCTACGCGGAGCACTGTCGGCAACGTGTCCTTGGCGCATCGGCCTCGCTCTTCTGCTGGCACCTCGATCAAGGCAACCTCGGGCGCTATGGTCTGACCGGAAAGGGAAGGCACTTGCGACGTCGGCGCAGTCGACGTGGCCACTGATCCCCCTGCGACACACGCACTGAGGAGTAGGGCGGCGAGAACCACGCAACCACGTCGAGTCTCTCGGGGCCGTCCGTCCCCGGCACCCAGATCCACCCGCCACTTACAGGCCATCAGTCCCGGCAGTTCATGCCGGCGAGATCACGAGTTCGTACATGATCGCCGCCACATAGGCCAATGCCGTCGCAACACCCAAGACTCTCAAGATTCGTTCGTCAAAATCGAATACGACGATGCGCGATGGCCCGTACGGGAGGATCCCGCGGTGGTGCAGGTAAGCGACGCAGACGCTGATCGCGTCGCCGTCGCCGATGAACGCAAGCCCCTTTCCGTCAGCCCACTTCGCCACGAATTCGCTTTGCAGCACCATGTCCGCCGTCTTCATGTAGATCTGGTCAAACTCGCGCAGCGGGCGCGGGCGATTCTGTACTACGTCCGAGACGGCGTTGACCGCCGCGCGCAGGTCGATCTCAACGTCAGCCACGAAGATGCAAGGATACCCGGGTGCGGGCGTGCGCTAGACACACAGTTGCCGGCTTGACGAGCGTCCGGCTGGAGCTGGCCAACAGTGGGGGCCCCGTCGCGGCATCGGAGCGACTCGGCTGGGCGAGGACGTAACGCTCCGCCGTAAGCTTCGAACACGGTCCTCAGCCTATGGCGGGCCGAGCTCGACGCTGTCGAAGTGCTGTGGTTCCCGACCGGCGGCGGTGAGGTGATGGTGTCGCGTGGTGAGCTGGTAGAGATCGGCGGATCGTGTCGTCTCCCCGACGTCATGCGAGCGGCGGGTGTGCGGCTTGTGGAGGTGGGCACGACGAACGTGACGCGTTTGGCCGACTACGAGTTGGCAGTGGGTGACGACACCAGGTTGATCTTAAAGGTGCATCCCCCCAACTTTCGGGTCGAAGGGTTCACGTCGTCGGTGTCGGCCGCCGAGTTGGTGCGCTGGTCGAGGGCTAGCTGTTGTGTCCTGGGCCGTTGTTGACGCGGGTTGGTAGGTGGCCCCTGGGAGAGTGTGGAGCTGTCGAGGCAACACACAATCCCAGGAGGCCGTCGTGCACCGTAACGCTCCCCTTACTCCGGAAGGCCGGCTTCGGCTTTGTGAGCGCATCGAGTCGGGCTGGTCGGTGGCGGCCGCCGCCGATCGATGGGGATCTCCCGTCAGACCGCACACAAGTGGTGGGGTCGCTACCGGGCCGAGGGCCCTGCCGGGCTTGTCGATCGATCAAGCCGGCCCCGGTCGTGCCCACACCAGATACCGGCGAGGATCGAACGACGGATCGTGGCGCTGCGCCAGTCCCGCCGACTCGGCCCGGCTCGTCTCGCCGGTGTCGTCGGTGTCCCGGCGTCGACGGTGCACCGGGTGCTGGTCCGCCACGGGATCAATCGACTGAAGTG
>JACCWY010000118.1 GCA_013697395.1 Chloroflexota bacterium
GGTGCGGTCGGCCTCCTCCGGAAACCGGGGCCGACGACGGGGCGTTGCCGCCGCCGCGCTGGTCGTCGCGGCCGGCGTGGTGCTCACCGGGGCGCTGCTGGCCGGCACGATCGGTCCGTTCGCTCGAGATCCGGACGGAGCTGGAGACCGCGAGGGCGGCCTGGCTGCCGTGGTGGATGGCGGCACCGAATCCCCATCGGCGTCGATGCAGGGGTCGCCATTGGCGTCGGCGACCGGTTCCGACGTGCCGCCCACGGTCCTCCTCACCATCGACGAGCACGAGATGGGGCCGCTCGATCCGGAGAAGGTGCCGATCACGCGAGTCGCCGGCGCACCGGAGGTCGTGGCGTTTCCGTCGGCGTTCGACCGCTCGCTCCGCATTGCGGGCCCCGTGGCCGGCATCTGCGTCGAGCGCTCCGCGCCACCGCGCGGCAGCGCCCCGTCGGTGGCCTTCGACATCCATCTCGGCGATGCCGGAGAGGGCGGCAGGCTCGCGATCGGCGTGGCCGCCTCGGGTGACGCTCCGGCGATCGGGATGGACCTCGATCTGGCCACGCTGGCAGGGCTGGATCGAGCGGAGTGGTATCGGCTCACCGCGACCGCCCAGGACGGCGCGGGCAGGCTCGAGATCGCCCGGGCCGGCGACGGCCGCCCGGTCCTCGAAGCCGATGTCGGCACGGACGCGACCATCGTCCCGGCCTCGGCCAACGAGGTCTGCCTCCAGTCATCGCTGCAGGCACCCGATGCCTCCCTGCTCATCGACAACCTGCGAGTCGACGGTTGACGCCTACCGCGTGGGAGGCCCCGGGTGGTGTCGAACGACGGCGCCGCGAATGGGGACCCTGGCGCCGAGCATCAGCCCATAGCCGATCGTGGCCATCAGCGCGACCGGGGCGGCCAGGTCCACGCCGGGCATGTCCCGCGCCAGCAGGGCGGCGATGAGGGCCCACGCCAGCACCGCAGCGGTGGGCGCCGCCACGGCGAGCGTGGCGCGCACGGTGAAGAAGCGGGCGAAGAAGTAGGCGAAGCACATCCCGATCACGGCGCCGCCGACCTGGACGGCACCGAGGCCGAGCACGAAGGCCGCCTCACGGGACTCCGCGAACGGCGACAGGGCCAGCGCCAGGGGCTCCAGCGGACGCAGCGGGTCCCCATGCACGATGGCGGCAAGGGCCATCGCGATCGCCACCCATACGTAGCCGCCGGCAAGGCCGGCGACGAACCCCTGATAGGCCAGGCGCAGCCCAATCACTTCGTTCATTGACCCGATCCTAGTAGCCGGCAGCCCGTTTCCCGACCCGATCGAAGGTCCGGTCTGGCCCCGTACGCGCGCCGTCCGGACGCGAGGCTCCGCGTCCGGTCCGTCAGCCAGCGTGGCGACTGAAGACGGTGACCGCGTTCTGTCCGCCGAACCCGAATCCGTTCGTGATGGCCACGTCGACCCGTTGGCGGCGTGCCTCATTCGGGACGTAGTCGAGATCGCAGGCGGGATCCGGGCGGCTGTAGTTGATCGTCGGTGGGATGAGGCCGTCGCGGATGGCGAGCACCGCGGCGAGGGCCGAGATCGCTCCGGCCGCGCCGAGGGTATGACCGACCATGCTCTTGTTGCTGCTGACTGCCAGGCGATCGGCGTGCTCGCCGAATGCAGCGCGGATCGCCCTGGTCTCGGTCGCGTCGTTGAGCGGCGTGGAGGTCCCGTGCGCCACGACATACTGCACCTGCTCCATCTCGAGCCCGGCGTCGCCGACGGCGCGCCGCATCGCGAGGGTTGCGCCGTAGCCGGACGGGTCCGGCGCGCTGATGTGGAACGCGTCGCCAGTCAACGCGCCGCCGGGGACATCGGCCAGGATGGCGGCTCCGCGCGCATCTGCGTGCTCGGCAGCCTCCATGACGAGCACGCCGGCGCCCTCGCCGAACACGAAGCCGTCCCGATCGGCGTCGAACGGTCGCGAGGCGGCGGTGGGGTCGTCGTTTCGCTTCGAGAGCGCACCCATGTTGGCCAGCGCGGCGAACGAGACCGGGATGATCGCGCTCTCGGTGCCACCGGCGATGACGACGTCGACGTCACCGCGCTCGATCAGGCGCTGCGCCTCGAGGAACGCCTGCACGCCGGACGCACAGGCAGCCACCGAAGTGATGACGGGGCCCCGGATGCCGTTCTGGATGCTGATCTGGGCGGCGGCCATGGACGGCGACATCATCGGGACCATGAACGGGCTCACGCGGTCCGCGCCGCGCGAGGTCAGGGTGTCCTCGCCGGCCGCCACCTCCTGGACGCCGCCGCCACCGGTGTTGACCACCACGGCCACGTCGTCGCGGTTGTGGTCGCCGATCTCGAGTCCGGAGTCGTCGATCGCCTGGCGCGCGGCCGCGACGGCGAGCTGGGCGAATCGGCTCATGCGTCGGGCCTGCTTGAAGTCCATCCAGTCCCGCGGCTCGAAGGCCTTGACCTCCGCCGCGATCCGGACCTCGAGGTCGGAGGGATCGAACAGGGTGATCGTCGCGATGCCGGAGGTGCCGGCTGTCAGGCTCGACCAGAACGTGGCGACGTCGTTGCCGATCGGCGTGACCGCCCCGAGGCCGGTGACGACGGCGCGCCGCGCCGGATCGCGCCGCAGCCGGGAGCGGCCCATGAACGCTAGTCCTCGAGCCGGCGCAGGATGACGGAGCTGTTGTGGCCGCCGAGGCCCATCGAGTTCGAGAGGGCCACGCGCACGTCGGCCGCGCGCGCCGTGTTCGGGACGTAGTCGAGCGTCAGCTCCGGATCGGGGTGGCGATAATTGATGGTGGGCGGGATGCAGCCGGTCGCCAGCACCTTGGCGCAGACGTAGGCCTCGATCGCCCCCGCGGCCCCCATGGCATGGCCGATCATCGACTTCGTGCTGCTGACGGCGAGCCGGTCGGCGTGCTCGCCGAAGACCTCGCGGATCGCCATCGTCTCGTACCGGTCGTTGAGCGGTGTGCTGGTTCCATGCGCGTTGATGTAGTCGACCGCCTCTGGACCGATGCCGGCCCGTGACAGCGCCGCCCGCATGGCGCGCTGGTTGCCCTCGCCGCGTTCGGCCGGGGCCGCCATGTCGAACGCATCGGCGGAGGACCCGTAGCCGATGACCTCGGCGATCGGCCGCGCGCCGCGCGCCCGGGCGTGCTCGAGCTCCTCGATCACCAGGACCGCCGAGCCCTCGGACACCACGAACC
>JACCWY010000202.1 GCA_013697395.1 Chloroflexota bacterium
GAGCTCGATCGCGGCGCGGTTCTCACGCCGAGCTTTCTAATTGACATGGACAAAGTGTTCGAGGATTTCGTCTTCCGCGCGATTGGTGAGCGCCTATCGATCCCCGGGACGCGTTGGCGTCAGGGCAAGACCACGACTCTGGACGAGGCTGGCCGAATCCGAATTAAGCCGGATCTCTCGCTCTGGCGCGGGGGGAGCTGCTGCTTCGTTGGAGACGCGAAATACAAAGCCACCGATGTGGGCGATAACGACGATCTCTACCAGTTGCTCGCCTACGTCCGCGCTACCGGCCTCGAGTCCGGCCTACTCGTGTATGCCACGACTGCTAGGCAGGCTTCGACTCACGTAGTCCGGTACGACGGCGCGAGACTCCACGTGCGCCAGCTCGACCTCACTGCCTCGGAGCCAGCGCTCCTCAAGGACGTGGCGGACCTTTCTAGGTACATCGCCGGCACATCGACCGCGGCCAGCGCCGTGGCGAGCTAGAGGTTGCTCAACCTCGACGGGTTGAGCGAGCCCGGACACTCTAAGAGCCGATGCGGCCAAGATCAGGGCGTTGGCCTCCCTCCAGGAGTTGGAGCTCGGCGCCGCGAGGGCAGGTCTACCGCGAGATACCGCTCCAACTCACTCTCGACCCCACACCTCACCGGGGCTCAATGGTGATCTCCCAGTCCCCGAGTGCGACGGCGCTCATATAGATGTGCCGGTAGACCCCCGGCTCGACCGGGACGGAACCCGTGCGCTGCCCCGTGTCCACGAAGTCTTCGACGTGATCCGGTCCCGGGATGTCGTCGGCGTCTTAGCCCAAGGCGAAGCTGTAGCCGGTGTCGTTCCTCCAGCGAAGGATCGACGGCTCCTCGACCTTGATCGTTCCAAGCGTGCGCTGTCCATTGCCAGTCCAGCGGAAGCCAGGTCCCTTAGTGTCGTCCACTTGCTTTACGCCCGCGCCCGATGAGGGCTCGGCCGATGAGGGCTCAGCCGTCGAATCGTCCCCGCACGCGGTGACCGTAGTCACTACGAGTAGGGCTAGCGCCGTCAAGGAGTTAACTCGTCGGATCAGCTATCGAAGGGAGTTCAGCATCTCGGAAAGGAAACCAGACATGTTCCCCTCCACAATTCTGGCGCCGGCCCGGACTACCACGGAACGTCTACGGGACTGCGTTCGCACCACAGCGCGTGACTGCGAGATCGTCGCGGATCGGCGTCGGCGCGCACAACACCCGGGAGCGCTGTCCGAGGCCCTCCAGGCGGCCCTTGGCCTTGGCGACGCGCATCCCTTCGCGCGTGCGCAACCGGATGAGGCCCGCTTCGAACTCGGCGACTATCGCGAGCACGTTGAACAGAAGTCGCCCGACGGGATCGGGTGGGGTCGTGGACCGAACCGCCAAGGCTGAGTCTCACGGCGCGCCGCGTGAGATCGTCGAGGATTTCGCGCGCGTCGGGCAAGGATCGCGCGAGCCGGTCGAGCTTGGTGACGACCAAGGTGTCGCCCTCGCGGCAGCCGCGAGGGCCTGGTGCAAGCCCGGGTCGGTCGCGGTTGGTGCCGGTCAGGCCGTGGTCGACGTAGATGCGCTCGGCGCTCACGCCGAGTGCGGCGAGCGCCTGGCGCTGCGCGGTTAGGTCGTCGACCGGCCGGCCTGGAGCCCCCGGTTGGCGCTCCGGCTCGTCGTTCACTCCAATTAACCGCTGGCGTCAGTTGTCTCGTCTAATGCCTGGACTCGCTGCTCGGCGGCTGCGATGAAGCTGAGCAGCCGCGAGCGAACTTCGTTGAATTCCACGGCACTTAGCCCCTGGCGGTAGTCCCACACCGCATCACGGTCGTTGATGTCGTCGCTCTCTTCCCCTAGAAGATCAATCGCTGGCGGTATGTCGTCGCCGTCGGGTGCCCGCTCACGGCGCCGCCCGCCAGCGTTGTCGATTTCCGGCGCGCGTGTCGTCGTTGAGCTGCCGCACTGGCGCATCGCTGCGGTGCGATAGACACGCGGCTCTAGGTGCGCAAGCCCAGCTAGCTCGAGAAGGGGCCTGACTGCACGGCTTCGGCCCCGTGTCAATGGATTGGGGACTGTTCTGGAGTCGCTCACTACCCACGCGGCGAGCATCTCGACGATTTCGTCGTGGCACAGCCGGGGTGGGTCTTCCGTACCCGGGGCGTAAGGACCATCAGCCGAGTCACATCGGAACAGCAGCTGGGGGTTGTCTTCGCCGAACTGCCCGGCAGCCGGGTCGAGCATCCAGCCCTCCACACGCACGCACCAGTGGGGCCATCCGCTTGCCGTGCAGCTGACCATCTCCACCGTGTATCCCTGCTCCCTGAGCAGCCAGCCGAGTATCAGTGATGTCTGGATGCAGCATCCGTGCGGATAGCCGGACCCTTTCTCCAAGAGAACGCCGCGGATGGCGACGACCGGCTCAACGAAATCCGATGGCGCGTCAGGGGGGATGTGGGTGCTCATGCTGCGGGTGGGAGGTAGAACGTTGTCGAGCGCTCTCGCTGGCCTGCTGTATCGCGTTCAGAGTTCATGT
>JACCWY010000240.1 GCA_013697395.1 Chloroflexota bacterium
CTCCCGGACACCGCCGTCACGAGGCCGCGCTCCAGGATGACGCTGCCGTCGAGCATCGGAGACAGACGCTCGGTCGTATGCGATGCCACCAGGACCGTGACGCCGACCTCGCGCCATGCGCCGAGCAGCTGGTCCACGATCGTCATCCCCTCCAGGTCGAGTGTCGCGTACGGCTCGTCGAGCAGGACGAGCGACGCGCTGCCCAGCAGGATGCGACCCAGGGCGAGGCGCTTGCGCATGCCGGCCGAGAAGTCCCGCACGCGGTCGCCGGCGCGCTCCGCCAGGTCCACATCGGCGAGCGCCCGCTCGACGCGAACGGCCGCATCATCGGTGCCGAGCATGGAGGCAGCGAAGCTGAGGTTCTCGCGCGCGGTGAGGTCGTCGTACAGGCCGGTGGCGTGCGACAGGTACGCGACCCTTCCGCGCACGATGGCCGCATCTCGCCCGAGGTCGTAGCCGTCGACCGCGGCGCGTCCGTACGACGGTCGAATCGCCGTTGCAAGGATTCGCAGCAACGTTGTCTTTCCGGCGCCGTTCGGGCCAAGCAGGGCGACCGTGCGACCTGCGTCGACACGCAGCGAGACGCCCGCCAGCGCCGGGCTCCCCGCGAAGAGGCGGGCGAGATCGGTCGTGGCGACCGCCGGCGGGCGCGTATCTGGTGCCCCGAGGGAGCGGGGCGACACGTAGATCGTGGTCTGCGGCATGCTCGACGCGGGGGGCGAAGGGGTGGCGCTCGCACTATGCGGTTCGCGCCGATGGGCGTCAAATGATCGGCACACCGTAACGAGGAACGTACGAACCGGTGTCCGCCCATCAAACACCCTCAGGAGCACCAGCACGTGTCGAACCGATCCATCACCCTGCTCGTGGGTGCCATGCTCGCCCTGGCCCTCGCCGCATGCACCGCCGCGCCGAGCGAAACTGCCGATGCCGGCGGGGCGACCGAGGCCGCCGAGACATCCTCACCCGAGGAGTCCGTTGCCCCGGAGTCGGAGGAGCCCGCGACCGACGAGACGCGCGTCCGCATCGACGGCTCGGCCTTCGATCCGGAGGAGCTCACGGTTCCGGTCGGCACGGAGGTCGTCTTCGTAAATGCCGACAGCTTCGAGCACACGGTCACCGAGGGCACCGATGGCCAGGCGGTCGATGACCCGATCGTCGACGAGGAGATCGCGCAGAACGGCACGGTGAGCGTCACCTTCGACGAGGCCGGAACGTACGACATCACCTGCGAGATCCATCCTTCGATGCAGCTGACCGTGACGGTCGAAGGCTGATGAGGAGGTTCACCATGCGCCGGTCCCGACCAGCCGCGCTCGGCGGCCTGCTCGCGACGCTCGTCCTGGCCCTGGCGGCCTGCGGCGGCGGCTCGGCAAGCCCGGCCGACGGTGATGAAGACGGCGGCGACACCGGCGAGACCGTCTCGCTCTCGGGTGGCGCCTTCGCTCCCTCGTCGCTGACGATCCCGGTCGGAACGACCGTCACCTTCACCGATACTGCCGGCCATACGGTGACCGAGGGCAGCGACGGCGAAGCGGTGGAAGATCCGCTGGTCGACGAGGAGGGATCCGCCGAGCCGATCGTCGTCAGCTTCGACGAGGCGGGGACCTTCAACATCACCTGCCGCATCCATCCCGCCATGAACATGACGATCACCGTCGAGGGCTGAGCCCGGTCCCCGGTTGATCGTCCGAGGGGGGCGGTGCTAGGGTTCGCGTCCTGATGGACACCGGGCTCAGCCACCCGCCCCTCGCGACCTCCCGCTCGCGCGCTGCGCGCCGGGAGGCGGCACTGCGCGCCGAATGCGCCGCGACGGCGGCCTTGAACGTGCTCGGCCAGAAGTGGGTGCTGCGCATCGTTCGCGCCCTCGGCGACCGGACACAGCGCTTCTGCGAGCTGCAGGACGCACTGGGCGGCGCGAACTCCGCGACGCTCTCGCAGCGGCTGAAGCTGCTCGAGGACGAGGGGTTGATCGAGCGCCACGCCATCTCCGCCGTCCCACCATGGGTCGAGTACTCGCTCACGCCGAAGGGCAGCGACCTGCGCGGCGCCATCAATGGCATCGACCGCTGGGCGGAACGCTGGGCGGCACGGCAGTGAGCCACCCGGTCGCCGAGGAACGTCCGGCGGCCCACGGGGATGCGCTGAACCTCGTCCGCGCCGAGATCGCGGAGGCTGCCGGACCCGAGGCCGCCGCGCAGCGCGTGGTCGAGCTCCTGCACGACCGCTTCCCGCACTACGACTGGGTCGGAATCTACTGGGTATCGAGCGACGGCGACGACCTCGTGCTGGGCCCGTGGACGGGGCCGGAGGCGACCGAGCACACCCGCATCCCGATCGGGACCGGCATATGTGGCGCCGCGGCTGCGTCGGGACAGACCGAGATCGTGCCGGACGTGGACGCGGATCCGCGCTACCTCGCGTGCTTCGCCAGCACGAAGAGCGAGATCGTGGTGCCGATCTTCGAGGCCAGCGAGGTCATCGGCGAGATCGACATCGACGGCTCCGATCTCGATGCGTTCGACGCGACGGACGCCCGATTCCTGGAGGAGGTCACCGCGCTTCTGGCACCCCTCCGGCCTCGGACGTAACCGACCGCGTACCGCATCGGTGACATGTCCTCCGGTCAAGGGCGCTTCGAGCAGGTCTACGACGAGCACGTGGTCGGGATCTACCGGTTCGTCTACGCCCGCGTCGGCAATCGCCCGGACGCGGAGGACCTGACAGCCCAGGTCTTCGTCCGCGCCGTCGAGCAGCTCGACACCACCCGCCAGCCCGGCCAGATCGCGGCCTGGCTGTACCGCGTCGCACAGAACGCAATCGCCGACTACTGGCGCGCGTTCTATCGGCTGCCACTGATCGGGGTCGACCACGTGGCGCCGGGCTGGGAGCCCGCCGACGTGGGCTCGCGACCCGAGCCCGCGCCGGACGACCGCGCCTCGGTTCGCGTCGACGCACTGCTGCGCGGGCTGCCGGACCGCTACCGACGTGTCCTGGAGCTGCGGTTCCTGCAGCGCATGTCGGTCGCCGAGACGGCGAACGCGATGGGAATCTCGAGCGGCAACGCGAAGGTGCTCCAGTACCGTGCGCTCCGCAAGGCGGCACTCCCGGGAGATGGGACAGATGGCTGACGAGCAGGACCCACGCGCCGAGCGCTTCGAGCGCTACCTGGACGCGCTGCTCGGGGGCGCGCGCCCGTCGCCGGACGACGTGGGGAGCGTCGACGAGGCCGAGATGGCCCGCCTGGCAGCCGAGCTGGCCGGCTCGGTGCGCCGCGAGAACGCGGAGCCTGATGGTGCGTTCGTGGAGCAGCTGCGACTCCGCATGCGCGCGGCGGACGAGGGCGTCGCCGCCGTCCAGGTGCCGCCGCCGGTCCGCGAGCGCGAGCCGAAGCCCGTAGCCGAGCCCGCCGGCCGTCGGGGCTGGCGCCTCACTCGACGCCAGGTGCTCGAGGGAGGGATCGGTGGGGGGGCGGGGTTTGATGAATTTATCATCGGCGTCTCCGTTGATG
>JACCWY010000248.1 GCA_013697395.1 Chloroflexota bacterium
GGTCCGGCGGCGCTGTCCGAGGTTCTCGATGCCATGCGTCCCGATCTCGTCGTCCTCGGCCGGCCGTACTTCGATGGCTTCGTCGACGTCGCCGCCGAGCGGCGCCTGCCGCTCATGATCGAGGCCAACGAGGACTTGCTGCGGGCATCGCGATCGATCGCGCGACACGGCGCCACGCTTCGTGCGCGGCTGGTGGCGACGGTCGACAGCCTCGTCGTCGGTCGCATGCAGCGACGGAACTACGCCCGGGCCGATCAGCTCCTGGTGTGCTCGCCGATCGAAGCGGACATCTTGGCCGCCACGAGCCATCCGAAGCGCGTGTCCGTGGTCCCGAATGTCGTCCCGGCCGTGCCGGCAGCCCCGCAACCCGACGAGATCAAGGCGATTGCCTTCCTCGGCGCGTACGGGTACGCGCCGAACGAGGCGGCCGCCATCGAGCTGATCGAGGAGATCCTGCCGCGCGTGGCAGCGCTGGGAGGGCCGAATGCGGCGGTCCTGATTGGCCGTGACCCGACCAGGCGCATGACGCGCTCGGCAGACGCCCACCCGGCGGCCCGCCTGACGGGCGAGGTGCCGGACGTCGTCGCCGAGCTGTCGGCGGCAGGCGTGCTCGTCGTGCCGGTCCGATCGGGCGCCGGCACCCGAGTAAAGATCCTCGAAGCGGCCGCGGCGGGCATCCCGACCGTGTCGACGCCGTTCGGGGCCGAGGGCCTCGACCTGCGCGATGAGATCGAGCTGCTCATCGCCAGCACGCCGGACGAGATCGCGGTTGCCGTCATGCGCCTGCACGCCGACCCGGACCTGCGGCGGCGCTTGGGCGCGGCCGCTCGCTCGGCCGTCGCCGAGCGCTATTCGATCGAGGCGGGACGGCGCGCGGTCGGCGCGGCGATGGCTCCGCTGCTCGCAGCCCCGGACGAAACCGACGCCGCCGCATCAGCGTCTAGACTGGCCGGCGAGCCACCAGCAGGGGCATCGAGCACATGACGACCGCAACCCGCGAGCGCGGCGCCTGGCGCGATTCAGCATCCATCGACACGCGCGAGGCGGTGGTGGTCGGCGCATTGGTCGCGGCCATCGTCACCTGGCTCGTCATCCAGACGCCGGTCGTCCTGCTGGCCTACCAGTACGGCGGCATCCCCACGACGGCGGCCCGGCTCGCCCTGCTCGCCAAGGACATGGTGGTGGCGCTCACCGTCTTCGGCCTCCTCGTCCGCCATCGGCACCGGATCGACCTGCGCTTCTACGACATCGCCGCGCTCGCGTACATCGGGCTCATCGCGATCTACTCGGTCGTGCCGTGGGCGCTCGGCTCCGACCTGCCCTTCGTGGCCGTTGCCGCCTCCGCCCGAGTCTTCCTGATGCCGGTCGAGCTCTACGCGCTCGGTCGCCTCGCGGTCCTGTCCGGCGTCGACGTCGGCGCCATCGTGCGGGTCTTCATCGGCGCCTCGGCCATCGCGGCCGTGTTCGCGGTCGGCCAGTGGATGCTCGTGCCGGTCGAGTTCTGGGCGTCGTCCATGGACATGCCGCGCTTCGTGCGCGAGGTCCAGGGCCTGCCCGGAGCGCTGTCGCTGTGGGACATCAGCATCCTGGGACACTACGGGGTGGGTGTGGGCGGCCAGTTCCCGCGTGCCATCGGGCCATTCACGCACCCGGTCGGAGCCAGCCACTACTTCATCGCGCCCCTGCTGCTCGCCGTCGCCCGGACGATGACGCTGGATCACCGCGCCGCGCGGGGTGCCGTCATCGGGTGGGGGCTGCTCGCCCTCCTGTTTGCGGCCGCCATCATCACGCCGATCTCGCGTGGCAGCTGGATCGCGGCCGGCGTTGGCGTCCTGGCCTGTGGCGTCTTGCTTCGGCGCGTTCGGATCGCGCTCCTGGCGGTTGCGCTGACTGCCCTCATGGTCGTCCTCGTCCCCCCGTTCAGCTATTCGATCCGGTCTGCCGCGAGCTTCGATGACTCGTCCGTCATCGGGCACCGCCAGGCCGTGGAGGAGGGCGTCGGCACCGTCCTCGGCAACCCGATCGGCCTCGGCGTCGGACAGGCCGATCACCTGGGAACGGCCCTGGCCGGCGCCGCCGACGCCGCGGGGGTCGGCGAGAACATGTATCTCTCCATCCTGGTCACGGTCGGGCCGCTCGGGTTGCTCGCGTTCGTGGTCTGGATGGCAGGCGTCGGCATCGGGCTGGCGCCACGGCGGCCGGGGGCCGCCGCCTGGATGCGCGTCGCCCTGTTCGCCGCTCTGGTCGGCTACGCAGCCTCCGCCTTGACCGCCTCGGGTCTCATGCGATTCACCACGTCCGCCTCCTTCTGGCTTGTGGCGGGTCTGCTGGTCGGTGGACTGCCGGCCATGGCGCGCGGGCGGCGGGCGCGCAAGGGTGGAGCAGCTCCAGAGCCAACCCAGGCACGAACGTGACGCCGACGGCGCCCGTCGTTCCGTACCGCTGGCTCACGCTCCTGCTCGACGCCGAGCGACTCCGCGAGACACCGTGATGTGGCCGGCCGTCGCACGGCGCGATCAGCCCATGGTGTCGGAACCGCCGAGCAGCTCGCGGTAGAGGCGCCACCCGCCACTCCATTCGATCACCACCACGCTGAGGAGCGTGACGCCGAGCGAGACGAACAGGCTCAGGTTCGGCAGCACCGCGTTCAGAGCGAGCAGGCAGCCGAGGGGGACCACGAACCACAGGATCTGGCCGGCGAAGATGGCGATTGTCGCCGTCTTCAGGTACCGCAGCGACACGAACGAGAACGCCATCAGCAGGACGACCTCCCGCCCCACCACGGCTGCGGCAGCGCCGAGCCCACCGAATTGCGGCACCAGGACCACCAGCAGCGTCACGCTGAGCACAGCCGCCACTGCCACGATGGCCAGGTAGGCGCGTTGGAACCCGGCCGCCACCATGCCGCCGGCAACGACATTGTTGTAGAAGCCGAGCGGGATCCAGAGGGCAAGGACGCGCATGATGTCGGAGCTCGCCGCGAACTCGGCGCCAAACACCGCTCGCACGATCGACGGCGCCTCGACGAGGAAGAGGGCGGTCACCGGCAGGGTGAAGTGAGCCGCCAGGCGAATGAGCATCCTGAGCAGGCGCTGGAACATGCTCATGTGCTCCGCGTACCGACGCACGAGCTGCGCGAACGCGGCCTGCGACAGCAGTCCGGACAGCGTGAGGACGAAGAGGATCAACCGGTACGCCGCGGCATAGAAACCGACTTCGGCAGGCTGGCTGAGGAACCCCAGCACGATCACGTCGAGCTGGAGGAGCACCTGCGTCAGCAGCGTGATGCCGAGGAAGGGGCGTCCCTCCCGGGCCATCTCGGTCATCGCCGGCAGACGGAAGGGGCTCGGGCGCAGCCGGTACCGGCGCCAGAGGATCGCGGCGCAGACGAGGTCGCCGGCGACGATGCCGACCGGTGCCGCGATGGCGGCCCACAGGATGTCGCCGGTGACGGACACGCCCACGAGGCCGAAGGCCGCGCTGGTCACCTGGGTCACGACCTTCACGGCCGCGACGTCGTTCATGCGCTCCAATCCCTGGAGCACGTACACCAGGCTGAACGCCTGGGCCAGGAGCACCGGCAGCAGCACCAGCAGGAGCCGCGTGGTGGCGTCCGGGATCGGCAGGATGGCGGCGAGGACGACGAAGATCACCAGGGTGACGCTGCCGAGGCCGACTTGCGCGACGGTCGCGATGGTGGCCACCGCGCTGGCCTGCTCCGGGCGAGCCGCGATCTTGCGCTGCGCGAGAATCGAGATGCCGCCGTCGCCGAACATGTTGGCGAAGGCCGCCAGCCCCTGGGCCAGGGCGAAGCTGCCCATCACCACGGGGCCGACGATGCGTGCGATGAGCGCGACCGACACAATCGACGCAACTCGCGCCACCGCCTCGGCCGAAACGAGCGCGGCGAAGTTCCGGACCAGGCCATGTCCGGCGAGTGATCGGAGGCTTCGGAGCGTCGGCCCTTCGGCCCCTCCGCCGGTCGCGGAACCGTCGAGACCGCTCACACGGCCGGCCCGGCGGGATTCAGAAGCATGGCGCCAGTATCATTGGCCGCGGCCGCCACGCGCGCTGCTGGCGTGCATCCGACCCCGCGGCGCATGACAGGAGGCAGGGTGACCAAGACGGCGCTGATCACCGGCATCACCGGGCAGGATGGCTCGTATCTCGCCGAACACCTCCTGGCGCTCGGGTATCGGGTCGTCGGAATGACCCGCCGATCGAGCACCGTCACGATCGAGCGGATCGAGCACATCGTCGACCGCCTCGAGCTCATCCAGGGCGACCTCCTCGATCAGAATTCGCTGGCGTACGCCCTGCGCGAGGTCGAGCCTGACGAGGTCTACAACCTCGCCGCGCAGTCGTTCGTGCCGACCTCGTGGAACCAGCCCGTGCTCACCGGCGAGTTCACTGCCCTGGGCGTGACGCGTCTGCTCGAGGCCGTTCGCCAGGTCGATCCGACCATCCGTTTCTACCAGGCGAGCTCGAGCGAGATGTTCGGCAAGGTGGCCGAGGTGCCCCAACGGGAGCTGACCCGTCTCCATCCGCGCTCGCCGTACGGGGTGGCGAAGGTCTACGGACATTGGATCACCCTCAACTACCGGGAGAGCTACGACCTGTTCGCGGTGAGCGGGATCCTGTTCAACCACGAATCGCCGCGGCGCGGGCTCGAGTTCGTGACCCGCAAGGTGACCGATGCGGTGGCGCGCATCAAGCTCGGACTGGCCACGGAGCTGCGACTCGGCAACCTGAAGTCACAGCGGGACTGGGGATTCGCCGGCGACTACGTGCGAGCGATGCACCTGATGCTGCAGCGGGACGACCCTTCCGACTACGTGATCGCCACCGGGGAGACCCACTCCGTCGAGGAGCTGTGCGGCGTGGCGTTCTCGCACGTCGGCCTCGACTGGCAGAAGTACGTCCGTGTCGACGAGGCGCTCGTCCGCCCGGCGGAGGTCGACCTCCTGGTCGGCGACGCGAGTCGCGCACGCGCCGAGCTGGGCTGGTCACCCACGGTCGATTTCACCGGACTCGTCCACATGATGGTCGAGGCCGATCTCGCTCGCGTGGAGGAGGCCATCCGGCACGGCAAGGCCAAGGTGCCGGTGGTTCACGGCGTTTGAAGGCCCTCGTAACCGGGGCAGACGGCTTCGTCGGTCGCTGGCTCGTCGAGCATCTGAGACGCGAGGGGGACGAGGTCCTCGAGGCATGCGGACAGCACGCGCCGACCGACGAGCACAGGACGCGCATCGACCTGCGTGACCCGCGGGACGCCCAGCGCGTGTGCGACTGGGCCCGGCCCGAGGCCATCTACCACCTGGCCGCCATCGCGTTCGGACCGGATGCGCAGCGCGCACCGGCCGAGGCTCTCGACGTCACCGTCGGCGGGACGCTGAACCTCCTCCGCGCAGCCGCCCTGCTCGACGAGTCACCCACCGTCTTCATTCCGTCCTCCGGCGAGGTGTACGGCCGTCCCACCACCGAACGGGTGCTCAGCGAGGACGACCCGATCGCCCCCGTCAGCGCCTACGGCAACACGAAGGCGGCCCAGGAGCTCGTGGCTCTCGCCTATCACCACGCCGGCACGCTCCCCATCGTCGTGGCTCGTGCCTTCAACCACATCGGCCCGGGCCAGCGAGACGCGTTCGTCGTCGCCTCCTTCGCCACCCAGCTCGCGGAGGTGGCTGCGGGCGGCCGAGAGCCGCTGCTGCGAGTCGGAAACCTGGCCACGGAGCGCGACTTCACCGACGTCCGGGACGTCGTAGCCGCCTATCACCTGCTGGTCGCGGGCCGCCACGCGGGCGGCATCTTCAACGTCGCCAGCGGCACGGCGGTCTCGATCGGCACGATCCTCGACCGCCTCGTCGAGATCAGCGGCCTCGAGGTCCAGATCGAGGTCGACCCAGACCGCGTCCGGCAGGTCGACCCGCCCAGGATCGTCGGCGACGCGAGCCGCATCCGCGCCGCGACCGGGTGGGAGCCGCGGTACACCCTCGACCGGACCCTGCGCGACGTGTGGTCGGACGCGTCGACGCGAGTGTCGCTAGCCGTCCAGCCCTAGCGCTCCTGGCTCGGCGATCGAGAGCGCCCTGGCGGCGTTGCGGTTTCCCACGAGCGGGAGCTGAGCCGCGAGCAGTGCGGCCGGCCGAATGGTCGGCCGGCATGCAGTGATGAAGCGGGACCACCTGCCGTGCGGCGTCTCCTGCCGGCACGCGGCGGCGAAGGCGATCCAGTAGGCGCGCCGCCATGACCACGTCCGTCCGCGCTCAGCGACGCGGCTCGCGTCTGCCAGCAGCCGTGGCAGCCGCTCGTATCGCGCTCGGATCTCGCGCTCCTCGGCGTGCAGCTCGGCCGCCTGCGCGGAGCTCTTGGCGTCGGGATGGATGCGCTCCACCGCCAGCACCTCATCCAGCTTGTGAAAGCGGTATCGGTCGAGCGCTCGGATCCAGTAGTCCAGGTCGCCGCCGAATCGAAGGCCGGCGTCGAAGGTGCCGAGCCCGTCCACGACGGACCGGCGCCAGAAGACCGCCGGCTGGAAGAAGGACCCGAGCCGGCGGACATAGGCCGCACTGAACGGCGGCGCGAAGATGAGCGCCAGGCTCCCAGCCTTCTCGTCCACCTTGACCACATCGCCGTAGACGAAGTCGACCTCGGGGTGACGCCGAAAGGCGGCGACGACCGTGCTGAGGGTCCACGGCAGGTACAGGTCGTCCGTGTTCAGGTAGGCGAGGATCGTCCCCCGGGCCTCGCGCAGGCCGGTGTTGACCGCGTCATACATCCCCTCGTCGGGCTCCGCTCGCCATCGCAGCCCGTGCTCGCCGGCGTAGCGCTCGAGAATGCCGTGGGTTCCATCCGTGGATCCCGCGTCGAGGACGAGGTGCTCGACCGGCGTGTGCTCCTGGCGGGCGACGGAGCGCAGCGTGGCCTCGATGAAGCGACCCTGGTTGTAGCTCGGCGTCACGACCGTCACGAGGTCGGTCAAATCGGCTCCTCCTGTGCCAGGATGGCGCGGTCGTCGTCGGTCAGGGCCGAGCCGAGGATCCGGCGATAATGGGCGCGGAGCCGTCGAGCCGTGCTGGGCCACGTCAGCCTAGCGACGCGCGCCCGGCCACGGCGCACGAGCTCGTCTCGTCGCGCCTCGTCCGTCCAGAGTATCTCCATGGCGGCCGCGATCGCGTCGACGTCCGTCGGCTCGAACACGATCGCTGCGTCTCCCGCCAGGTCGGGCAACGACGTCACGTTCGAACACGCGACCGGCACGCCGCTGGCGAACGCCTCCACGATCGGCAGCCCCCAGCCCTCGAAGAGCGATGGAAAGACGAGCCCGGCCGCGAGCCGGTACACGGCATCGAGGTCGGATGGGCCGACGAATCCGGTGAACCGGATCAGCTCGGGCACGCCGAGCCTCGCGGCCTCGCGCTCGATCTCGGCCACGGTGTCGCTGATTCGGCCTGTGCTGACCACCGGGACGTCGAGACCTCGTTCGCGCAGGCGGCCCACCGCGGCGACGAGCCGGAGATGATTCTTGTGGGGCCACGCCTGCGCCGGATAGAGGAGGAACCGCGATGGGAGTCCAAGGCGCGCGGCAACTTCCGGGAGCCGGTCGTCGGGCAGCGGCTGGTACGCCGACAGCGGGGGTGGAACGTTGACGACCGCGATCCGCTCGGGCGGCACCCCGTAGGCGCCGATCACATCTCGCTTCGTCCACCGCGACGCGGTCACGATCAGGGTCGCGTTCGCGCAGAGCGCCCGGTAGGTCTCCTCGCGCCAGCGGATCGTCGAGGGCGAGAAGAACTCGGGCAGGTGCCGGTGCTGCAGGTCCCAGGGCTGGTAGATCGTGGGCAAGGGCGTGCTCGTGCCGCTCTGGAACGGAAAGTGGACCAGCCGCGCGCCCATCGCCTCGAGGGTTCCTTCCGGCGGCGGAAGTGCGCCGGCGCGGGCGCCGGCGCCTCGCAGGGCCCGGCCTCGCCCGGCCAGGCGCCAGAGCGCTCGCAGCCAGGGGAGCGCGGCGCCGACGCGGCCACGGACGCGCGAGCCCCGATCGTTCGCCGGCGGACCGTCGGCCGCCTCGACGAGGCCTGCCGGGCCGGACAGGTATTGGGCGAGCCAGTCACCCTCACCGGGATAGACGAGGAACCGATAGCGCTCGGAGCCATCGGTCAGGGTGGACAGGCCCGAGGCAAGACCGATGACCCACGGCTCCACCCCGCCGTAGCGTCCGGGCTCGAGGCGGGCATCGATGCCGATGATCGGCCCGTCCGCATCCGCGGGACCCAGGGACGGACCGCTCGACCCGGTCAGGGCAGCGAGGACGCGACCGTCTCGGACGGGACGAGCGTGTCGAGGTACCAGCTGATGGTGCGACGCAGCCCATCCTCGAACGAGGTGTGCGCCTCGAATCCGAACCAGTCTCGGGCTCGGCTCACGTCGAGCGCCCTGCGTGGCTGGCCGTCCGGCTTCGAGGTGTCCCAGCGGATCTCGCCCTCGAACCCGGTGAGGCGCGCGATGAGCTCGATCAGCTCCCGGATCGTGATCTCGCGGCCGACGCCCAGGTTGACCGGCTCCTCGCCGTCGTAGCGCTCGGCGGCGAGGACGATCCCCTCGGCTGCGTCGTCGACGTAGAGGAACTCGCGCGACGCGGATCCCGTGCCCCACACCTCGAGGAAGTGATCGCCGCGGCGCACCGCATCCACGCTCTTCTTGATGAGTGCCGGGATGACGTGCGAGCTGGCAGGGTCGAAGTTGTCCCCCGGGCCGTAGAGGTTCACGGGCAGGAGGTAGATCGAGTTGAAGCCGTACTGCTGCCGATAGGCCTGGCCCTGGACGAGGAGCATCTTCTTGGCCAGCCCATAGGGCGCGTTCGTCTCCTCCGGGTAGCCGCTCCACAGGTCCTCCTCGCGGAACGGCACCGGGACGAACTTCGGGTACGCGCAGACCGTGCCGATCGTGACGAACTTGTCGACCTCGGCCAGCCGGGACTGCTCGATGAGCTCGATCCCCATGATCGCGTTCTCGTAGAAGAAGCGGCCGGGATTCTCCCGGTTGGCGCCGATGCCACCGACGATCGCGGCGAGGTGGATGATCGTGTCGGGACGGCTGTCCTCGATGACGCGCCGGATCGCCGACCGATCGCGCAGGTCGTAGTCCCGGCTGGCGGGCGCGATGATCGAGCGAGCTCCAGCCGCCTCGAGCCGGTGGATGACGGCGGTCCCGAGGAACCCGCGACCGCCCGTCACGAGCACCCGACGATCCGCCCAGTAGTCGCTCGTCACGCCTGCCTTTTCGTCCATCTGAGGCACGCGGAGGATCGTAGCATCGCCGGCGGG
>JACCWY010000259.1 GCA_013697395.1 Chloroflexota bacterium
GCTCGCCAGCCGATTGCCGATAGCTTACCCCAGCGCGGGAATGCACGTAAACCGGTCGCAGCCCCTGCATACGGCCCCGCCGCGCCGGCTCACAATCTCTTGACTTCTGCTCAATCCCACGAGAACAACCGGTCTGTCTCCCTCGCCGAATGTGGGGGGAGTGGCGTCGGTCGTGCTCGCCAGCCGGCGGCGCCGCTCATAATCTCTCTCCGGCTGCGGGCCCGGCTGTCTCATCTCCATGCGTTGCATGCCTGCGCGAGGGGCCCGTCCGGCGGGCCGCGCCTCGACCAACGCTGTCGGCCATAGCCTGCGCCGCGTGTCCCGCCGAACCCACGCTCGGCTGGCGGCCGTTCGAAGCGCGCGCATGCTCGAGTCGCAGGAGGCGGGGCCGTCGACGGAGGTCGAAACGCGCAAGAAATGTGCCGCAGCCTCGCGTGGGGTGAAGGGCTCGCGCAGCCGCCCTCCACCCCAGGCGAGAGTGAACGGACTACGCGCCGTTCGCCTTCAACTTGGCGAAGAGCTCGAGCACCGGGTGCGGGCAGCTCTTGATGAAGCCGGTAGCGAGCACAGCAGTGACGATCTCCGACGGCTTCTTGCCGGCGTCGAAGGCGCTCGGGAACGGCGAGTGCCGGGTAATCAGGTTGAGGTAGGCGGCGTGGCGGGCTTCGACGGTTGCGATCTGTGCGCCGGCCTGCAGATTGTCGCCTGCGTCGACGTAACGGATCGCGCCGTCGTAGGCCATCACGCCGGTGTTTTCCAGCGTACGAGCGGTGGCAAGAAATGTGCCGACGTTCGTCAGACCCTTGCTGAAGTCGAAGATGCACGCCGGGGCCGCCGCGCCGCCGAGAGCTCCTTGCAGGAACGCCACATGCGTCACCTCGTGGTCGCGGATCGCGCTCAGGTAGCCGTACGAGGTGTTGCGGATGCGACCGCCGAATCCGGCGAACTGCTTCGCGCCAGTGATGGCGCCACGCTTGAACTTGCCGGCGCTCGCGGGCACGCCCGGAGGAAGCGTTTGGCTGCCGCTTCCCAGTGCCTGGACGTAGAACGATGCCTCGAGGTACTCGAGCGTCAGCGCGAAGTTGAGGATGTCGACGTCCGTAATAGCCACTGGGTTGTCGTGACCTGCACGGGCTGTGCCGGCGCTGGCGCCCAGAAGGACACCGCCGCCGACTAGCGCAACGCCACCGACCCCCGCCTTGCGAAGAAACGCTCGCCGTGTATCGACCCCTGTCGTGCGTTGGAACGACGCGCGCGACGAGGGATTCACCTGCGATGCCGCCTCCTGGATCGCAGCATCGGCATCGAGCTCCTCGAGCCGGGGTAGATGAGTCACGGTCATGGCGAGTCCTCCTTAGGGTGGGGTTAGCTCGCCAGCCGTGGTCTTACCCTACCCGAGGAAGATGCACATTTAAACCCGGCTGCAGCGCAGCCTAGTGCCTCGCCCCGCCACACCCCGGCTAACAGTCTCTTTGATCTCTGCTCAACCTCAGGAGAACGACCGGTCTACCTTCCGCGCCGAAGAGCCGAGTGATCGGGAACAGGGGGGTTCGTGATCTCGGTCGAGTTCGAGAAGGATGGCGTTCCGGTGTCGACCCGCTTGCTCGCCGGCGCGCAGCCGCGACCACTGTGGGTGCCGCACCCCGTCAGGGACGAACTGGACGGCGCGCTTGCAGCGACTCGCGTGCCGCTCCCGGCGCCGGTCACAGCGACCGTGGCTACCCCAGCGAGGACGACGGCCGCGATGGCGGCGATCGCGACCAGGATGAGTTTCCGTTTGTCGATCATCGTTGCTCCTTCCTGGTAGCGAATCGCGCGCTGTGACGAGCGGCGCGCCCGACAGCCTGCACCCTGCTGAGTACGCGATCTTGAGCCCGTCGGGTCATCGTGCCTGTCCTCCCGTTGCAGAGAAGTTGTGGCGCGACGGTACAAGTCCGAGTGAAGCGACAATGAGGCGAGGGCCGCCGGCATCGCCGCGGCGCCTCGTCTGTCGCGCTCCCGCCAGAAGACGACGTCTCCCATCAAACGGGCCCGCGTGCCTGGCCGTCAAGACAGGACGGGTGTCGCGCTCCCGCTAAAGGGAAGGCCCTTGTAAACGGACGCACGACGTTGTCAAGGCGCTCGAAAGCCATGCCCGTCGTCAACCGGCAGGGGGCGACAGCGCCACGTACTCGTCTTGTCGAGGCCTGCTTGGGGGGCGGGGCCTGAGGAGCGAGGTGAGCGCCTTCCCGCAGTGCGGGTAGGGCCCGCTGGCGAGCAGGTCGGGACGAGGAAAAACTCCTGCAAAAAGGCAGAAAACTCAATCCCTAGTGGCTCTCGACTGAGCTTGAAAGAGATTGCGGAAAAGTGCGGAATTGGGCACCGACGTCGACTTCGTCGAGGCCCGGCGGAAGTGCAACACCGCCGCCGGGACAAGCGCGACCGGCGCGGCGCCCTGTTGCGCGTCAGCGCGAAGCCACGCTCACTCCCCGTCCCGCTCACCCCCGAAGCCCCCGCGGAGGCTTCTTCTTCTAGCAAATGAGGGATTCAACGGAGGGGCGGCCGAGCTGGCGCTTTCCCTGCATGCAAGCCGCTTCCGGCCCGAGTATTGAGGGACTGAGGGACTGAGGGATTGAGGGACGTCCCTCCGAAGAAGGCCGCGCAGGACATCGAGGAGGACTTCCCCCGCGACCTTGGCCCGCACCGCGATCGGACGGGACGAGTCTACGCCGCCTGCTTCTCGC
>JACCWY010000273.1 GCA_013697395.1 Chloroflexota bacterium
GTCGAGTCCCTGGTCCTGTAACATGTAGGCCTTGAGCTTGTTCACGAGGCCGATGCCGCGCCCCTCCTGATGCATGTAAAGAACGACGCCCTTCCCTTCCTCGTCGACCTGCCTGAGCGCCTGCGCGAGCTGGCTGCCACAGTCGCACCGCAGACTCTGCAGGACGTCGCCGGTGAAGCACGAGGAATGGACTCGGGTCAGCACGTTCTGCCTGCCGGAGACGTCTCCCTTGACGAGCGCGAGATGGTGCTCGTCGTTGATCGTCGTACCGTAGAGGATGAGCCGAAAATCGCCGAACGCGGTGGGAAGGCTGGTCTCGGCCAGCCGGACGACGAGCTTCTCCTTCAGCCGGCGATACTGGATCAGGTCCTCGATCGTGATGATCCGGATCCCATGCTCGCGGGCGATATCCAGAAGCCGCGGAAGCCGTGCCATCGTACCATCGTCGTCGACTACCTCGCACAGAACCGCAACGGGTGCCAGTCCCGCCATACGGGCCAGATCGACGGCGGCCTCGGTGTGGCCGGCCCTGCGGAGCACCCCGCCGTTCTTTGCGCGGAGCGGGAAGACGTGGCCGGGTCGCGCGAGGTCGTAGGGGCGCGTGTCGGGATCGACGAGCGCACGGATCGTGGCCGCCCGATCGGCGGTGCTGATCCCGGTCGTCGTCCCTCTCTTGGCGTCGATCGAGACGGTGAAGGCGGTTTCGTGAAGCGCGGTGTTGTCAGTCACCATCAGCTCGAGCGCGAGCTCCGCCGCCCGTTCGGCGGCGATCGGGGCGCAGATGAGCCCGCGGCCATGGCGGGCCATGAAGTTGATCGCCTCCGGCGTCACGCGGTCGGCCGCCATGACCAGGTCGCCCTCATTCTCCCGGTCCTCGTCGTCGACGACGATGAGCATCTCGCCTCGCCGGATGGCAGCGAGGGCGTTCTCGATCGGGGAGAAGGTGACGGGCTGGATCATCGGCTCTCCATCATTCGCGCCACGTAGCGGGCGATCAGGTCATACTCGACGTTGACGGCGTCGCCCGGCGCCAGGTCGGCGAACGTCGTCGCCCGCCAGGTGTGGGGGATGATCGACAGGCGAACCCCCTTCTCGGTGACGGCCAGGACGGTCAGACTCACGCCATTGAGTGCAATCGATCCCTGCGGCGCAACGAGCGGCCGTCCGGAAGCCGGAATCTCCAACTGAATGTACCGGTTTTCTCCTTGTCGTTCAATCGATTGCACGGTTGCGCGAGCGTCCACGTGGCCCTGGACGAAGTGACCGCCAAGAGGGTCCCCGACCGCCAGAGGGCGCTCCAGGTGAACGGGCCGGCCGGGGACATAGGTCCCGATGATCGTGCGGGCGACCGTCTCCCGGACGGCCTCCACGACGAATACGCCTCTGCCCCCATTCACGACCGTGAGGCACGCGCCGTCGACCGCCACGGACTCTCCCACCCCGAGATCGACCGCCCACGGAGCGGCGAGCGCGAGCCGCAGGCCCTCATGCAGCGGCTCTACGGACCGCACGGCCCCGATCGTATGGATGATCCCGGTGAACACGGTTCAGACTGCTCGGATCCGGCCGCTGACGGAAGCATCGCGGCCATAAAGGTCCCATTCGGCGTCAGCCAACGAAAAGCCGGCGTGCGGGGCTGTGGTGAGGAGAAGTGGCAGCGCCCCGCGCGCGGTGACCCAGTCGGGGGCGAGGAACATCGTCCAGCGGTCCGCGAGCCCCGCTTCCAGGAGCGCCGTCGCGAGCGTGGGTCCAGGCTCGACGAAGACGCCGGTGACACCCCGACGGGCGAGATCCTCGGCGACGGCCATCAGGTCGAGCCCCTCGCCCGCAGTCGGAACGCGGACGATCTCCGCCCCGTGTCCCTCCAGTTCGGCTTCGCGCTCCGAATGGCCGCTGGCGGCGCCGAAAATGAGCAGAGGACCCTCCGCCACGGATTGGACGAGACGGGACCCGGCCGGTACCCGCAGATGTGAGTCGAGGACCACACGAAGGGGCTGGAAGGCGGGCCATTCGGGTTCATCGCCGTCGGCCACTGGCACCGTGCGCACCGTCAGGAGGGGATCGTCAGCCAGCACCGTGCTCACCCCCACCAGGATCGCGGCGTGGCGTCGGCGGAGGCGGTGAACGGCGGCGCGCGACTCCGGGCCCGTAACCCAGCGCTCGCCCTCGCGGCCGCGCGTCACGCGA
>JACCWY010000319.1 GCA_013697395.1 Chloroflexota bacterium
GCGGCATCTTGCCGCCCGGGCCGCACCCGATCTCGCCGCGTGGCTCGAGCGCCTCGAGGACGAAGGCAAGGCAGATCGGACCCTCGACGACTACCTTCGCACGGCCGCCGCGCTCCTGCGGGAGTTCCCTGACCGGGAGCTGCGCGACATCGACGAGGACAGCCTCATGCGCTTCCTCCGCACGTACCCGCGCGGCTCACGTCGAGTCCGGCGCGCGCACCTGAACTCTCTCTTTACCTGGGCCTCGTATATGGGCCGGATCGACCGGAATCCGATGGACCGCGTGCCGCGCATGGCCGCGGCGGGGCAGCGCGTCCCAGACCTCTTCTCGAAGGACGAGATCGGGCGGCTTTGCGCGCTCGTTGCGCCCGACGGCCCGCTCATGGCAATCCTGCTCGACACGGGACTCCGCAAGACAGAGGCTCGAATGTTGGAGCGTCGGCACGTCTCGCTCGAGCGGAACGAGTTGACCGTGTACCGCGGCAAGGGCGACAAGGACCGCGTGATTCCGCTGACCGAGCGTGCGCGCTACGCCGTCCGCGACCTCGACGTGCTCGAAGCGCTGGCGCCGGACGACCATCTCTGGCCCGCGCAGATCGGACACTCTGGGCACGTGCGCCGGCACGCGCCGATCGGCAACGGCACCTTCCACCGCTGGTACGGCCGCTGTCTCGACTCGGCGCTCGTCCCCTACCGCAACCCGCATACGACTCGGCACACCTTTGCTACGAGATTTTTGAGAGCGGGTGGCCGTCTTGAAACACTCAGGCTGGTAATGGGCCACGCGTCCATCAAGACTACCTTAGATTTATACGGTCACCTTGACTTAGAAGACGCCCGCGCCGACCTCGCACTTCTCGAGGCATGAGGCGCGGAGAAGAAATCGCGTGGGCGGCCGGACTCTTCGAGGGCGAAGGCTCAATCACGACTCAGCGTAGTTCGCATCCGGGGAGCAAGCGGCTTCGCGTGCGCTTCTCGATGTCTATGACAGACAAGGACGTCGTGGAGCGCTTCCACGGCATCGTTGGTTGCGGCACGGTAAGCGGACCAACATGGCACTCGGGCTCAACGAAGCCGCAGTGGCGCTGGCACGCCTGCCGGCCTGAGGCGGTGGGGGCGCTGGTCGCGATGTTTCGCCCATATCTCGGCAAGCGGCGCGAGGCAACCCTCCTCCGGTGTCTGCGTGAGTATCAAGAGCAGCCGCCTGCCCGCAACTTCCAGCGTGAGAAAACCCACTGTCCGCACGGCCACATCTACGACGAGGCGAACACGTACCGAGATTCGCGAGGCGCGCGGCATTGCCGCGCTTGCGGGCGAGTTGCTGGAACTCTAATGCCTAAACCCCACACTTGTACGAATCAGTCCACTGGGGTCGGAGCCTAAATGGCTCATTTTCGAGGCATTTCCCCACGTACAAGGCGCCGACCAGACTCGAACTGGTGGACGGGTCCATTGGACTCTCTCTGGAGGGATCAGTCCAATGACTGACGCCGAGCAGGATTTCGAGCTTCTCGACGCCTTCGTCCGCTGGAGCTATCGCGGGCCGGAGGACGGCAGGGCCCCGCAACGCGCGCTAGACGCCCTCGCCCGCCTCCGCTCCCTGCTTCTCAGAGCCGAGGGCCGCGAGGGAATGGTCACGGTCTACGACTACCAGGGCCGCTACGTCGGCTGCATGGGCCGCGAGACATGGGAGGAAATGCTCGCCGAGAAGGAGCGGCTTTGACTCCCATCGACCCCGCGGGGATGGAGGAGCGCCCCGAGACGGACGTGGAGGCGCTGGTAGAGACGGTGCGGGAGTCGCTAAGTATCGAAGCAACCAGCGCCCTCGCCGCCCTCGACCGCCTTCACGCCCTACTTCTCAGAGCCGAAGAGGAGCGGGACGTAGCACGGAAGGCGCACGACGAAATGCTCGCGCATTACATGGAGTTGGAACGCGGGCTTCTTAGAGCCGAGGAGGAGCGGGATCACTATCGCTTTCACTTCGACCAACAAGAAGCTCGCGCCGAGGAAACACGTATGGGCGGCTTTCTCGCAGCGCCCGCTTCAACCGCATTCTCCCGCCGGGACACCCAGAACAAGACTGGCGTTCCGAGACTGCCGAATCCGTGCTGGCTACCGTGGACGCCGCCCTCGCCACCCCCGAGGAAACCAAGGAAGCGAGGCCAGCGCATGACTGACGTAGCTCCCGAGACGCTAGAGGCGCTGGTGGCGACGGTGCGAGAGGCGCTGGAACATCTGTGCGATTGCGGGACTGAGGTCTACGACGGCCCCGAGCTGTTCGCCGCCCTCGCTACCCCAAAGGAAACCAAGGAAGCGGGGGAGGCGTGAGCGCTATCGACTTCTTCTCCAAGTGCTTCGGCTGCGGCAAGGAGTTCGAGCCAGGAGATGTGCGGCTCCGTTTCTCCCTCGATGAATGGGAGCGACACGAAGGGCTTGAGCCAACACCAGACATCGGAATCGACATTGGCATGTGCGCGGACTGCACCGAGGCTGGCAACTTCAAGGTGCCGGAGATCGTGATCCCAGAGGAAACCAAGGAAGCGCTGCCCTGCTACTGCGCCGAAACCTCGACTCGCAACTGCCCGCGACATGGGCAGGGCGACGCGAACGTGACGCCGCCCACGTCACGGGACGACACGTGCGGTTGCCGGAAGCACGGCGTCGACCCCGAGTGTGGGAGGCACGGCTCGTGACGCCCGTTTATAGGCCGCGCGCCCGAAACGCCGGAAAGGCCTATGGACCCGTACCTCGCTGACGCTGACGTCACGCTCTGCGCGTGTGGCTGCGGCGTCGTCATTCACAACCCTGACGCGAGAGGCCGTCCGCGCAAGTTCTCGCGAGGACACAACCTGCGAGTGGACAGCTCAGCGGTGGTCGAAGCACAACGGCGGACATGGACAGGTCGAAAGCACACTGACGCTGCGCGACAGAAGATCGTTGTCGCTGCATCACGACCGAGGCCGGGGCTTCGCGGTGAAAGAAACGGCATGTCTGGTCGAACGGGAGCAAGCAACCCGAACTGGAAAGGCGGCGTCTCGCCCGAGCGCCAGCGCCTCTACGCATCTGCCGAGTGGCGGGAGGTAGTCCGCGCGGTCAAGCGTCGCGACGGTGGGTGCGTCGAGTGTGGCTCGGCTGCCGAACTCCACGTCCATCACATCGAGTCCTTCGCCGAGTTCCCCTCGCTTCGCCTCCACCCGCTGAACCTCGAAACGCTCTGTCGACCCTGCCACTACGAGAAGCATCGGAAGGGGGTGAAGCCGTGAGAAGGGAGCCGTGGGCGATGCATTGGGCGATTCGCCTCCGCAAGAAACTTCTCCTGCCGTTTCCGACGCGATGGAATGCGTGGGTGCGGGATATAACGGCGCGGCTAGAGAAGTAGTCCCCGCCACCATCCTTGACCCCTTCGCCGGCTCCGGCACGACGCTTCTCGTCGCTCGCAAGCTCGGGCGCCGCTCTATCGGCATCGAGTTAAACGAAAGCTACTGCCAACTCGCCGCCGACCGCCTCTCTCAACAAAGCCTCTTCGCCACGGAAGGAGTTACATGAGCATCGTCACAACCCCCGGCGTCCTCGACGTCATCGACCTCGACCCCGCCAAGCTCGCCTCGTTCAAAAAGCACGGCTACGAGTGGGTCATGCTGCAAGCGCAGAACGACACGGCGCGGCGTGGCTACGACATGAGCCGCGTGCGCGCTGCCGGGCTCAAGCCCTGCGTGTGGGGCGTGAGCTACGTCGCGGCCAACTTCTACCGGGACGGCTGGTGGCTCGCGGAGCGGGCGCTGCAACTCGGCGCGGACGAGCTCTGCATGGATATCGAGATGGCGGCGAAGTTCACGCGGGGGGGCGGCCTCCGCCCGCTGGTCAAGGGCGTGCGCGACGCCGGCTGGACCGGGCCGGTGCATCTGAACACCATGGGCCCGCCGTACAACGTCGACGTCAACGATTACGAGATCGACGTCGAGACCATCCTCGAGACGGGCGGCGGGATCTTCACTCAGGCGTACTACAATGAGACGAACGCGTTCCATCCGACCCTGGCCGTCCGCTACTGGACGCGCGTCGGCGTTCCGCTGGACCGCCTGAACGTGAGCATCTCGCTCTACCCGTCCGAGTCCGATAAGGAGAAGCCTCGTAATAAGCTGTCGGGCGCCGACTACCTGCCGCTGCTCCAAGACGCCGGCGTCAAGCGCAACCTGTCTATCTTCATGGGGCAAGTGCTCACAGAGGACGACATGCGAGCGCTGGACCCGCTGGCGCTGCCGCCGCCTCCGCCTACGACGACTGCGGTATCACGCGCCAGACGCGCCAGTCGATCGTGGACGAGGCGCGGTTCTGGGAGAACGAGCAGGGCGGCGGGCCGAAGCCGCTGACGCGCATCACGCTCTCCCGCCGCATCTGCGAGGCGACGGACGCGCAGTGGAAGCAAGTAAACGCTGAGATCGTGGCGGCGCTGGACCGGGCCGGTGTGGGGCCGTGAGGGACCGCGCGCGCCTCGAGTTTAAACCCGGTCGCTGGCAAGATCAGCAACGTGCTGAACGCAAGCGGCATCTAAGCGCTGTGCTCGCGATGCTGCGGCGGGCGCGAGAGAACCAAGAGCCCTGGTACGTGTGGGTTCTTGAGCATCGGGCGCGGAGGCTCGAGGGTCGCTCCCGGCCTCTTGCGGACGCCTCTCAATCCGAGCTCGACCTGTGAGCGGGCGCCCACGCCTCCTCGACCTATTCTGCGGCGCCGGCGGTGCTGCGATGGGCTACTCGCGTGCGGGCTTCGATGTGGTGGGCGTTGATATCAATCCGCAGCCGCGGTACCCGTTCCGATTCATTCGCGGCGACGCGCTTGCATACTTCGCAACGCTTGGCGTTGATTCAGACCTAGAGCTTGACGTGATCCACGCGAGCCCACCGTGTCAGATCTACAGCATGACGTCGCGGCTTCACAAGACCACCGAGCATCCTGATCTAGTTGGCCCCACGCGCGAGCTGCTTGTCGCTACAGGTCTTCCATACGTCATTGAAAACGTCCCCGGTGCGCCGCTGATCCATCCAGTGGTGCTGGAAGGCCAGATGTTCGAGGGGCTACGCACTCAGCGAAAGCGCTGGTTCGAGACGAACTGGCCGCTAGACGTGCCGTTCCTACGCTCACCACGGCCGGCACCCAACGCGAAGATGGGACGCAAGCCCAAGCCTGGCGAATGGTTCCAGGTAGTCGGTAACACGGCCGACGCGGATGGAGCACGGAAAGCCATGGGTATCGACTGGATGACGAGAGACGAGCTCTCGCAGGCCATCCCCCCCGCCTACACCGAACTGATCGGCCACCAGCTAATGCAGCACGTCCAACAGGGCGCCGCCGCGTGAGCGGGCGCGCGTCGCGTTCTAAGGGCTCCAGAGGCGAACTAGAGGTTGCCAAGGTGTTTCACGCCGCCGGCCTCTTGCAAGCCCGCAGAACGCCTAACAGTGGCGGGCTCTCGTGGCGCGGTGACATCGCTGGCGTCCCGGGGTTCGTAATCGAGGTAAAGCGCTGCGAAACGCTGGCGGTGCCGGCGTGGCTGCGGCAGGCCTACGCCGATACTCGCGCCGGGGAGGTCCCGATCGTCGCGTTTCGCCGGTCCGACAACCAGACGGGCGATCCGCTCGGGCGCTGGCACGGGATTGTTCCGCTCGAGGAGCTCGCGCGGCTTATCGCGCCGTGAGCGCGAAGCGGGTAGAGGCGACTGCTTCCTCGATCGTCACCACGGGGCTTTCCTCCTTCTTAGGTCGGGTTTTGCGACACTCACCGGGCCAGCAGTAGCGGGCTCCGGTGTGGCGGGAGTAGATCCAGCGGTCGAGCGGAAGGCGTCGGCCGCAGACTCCACACTGGTACTCAGTCGTCTTCGCCATGTCCGTACCTATATGTCACGTGACAACCCATGTCAAGGAAGACTAGACCAAAGGCTAGGTGTAAATTGAGCTGGCTACGTCTCGATGATGGCTTCGCGGACCACCCTAAGATCGCCGAACTAACGGAGCTTCAGGCGTGGCGGTGGCTCCGCGTGTTGCTCTACTGCGCGCGGCATGAGACCGACGGCAAGGTCACTCGGACCCTGTTGAGAACCCTGGGGATAACTGAGCGAATCGAAGACCGGTACCTCGAGCTGGGGCTCCTGGACCGTCAAATAACGAGTGAAATGGAGGAAGGATTCATTTTGATTGTTCGCGACTTCCTCGAATACAATCCCTCAAGAGTTCAGCGCGAATCTACGCGGGCTCGATGGCGGGAAAGCAAGCGTACAAGCCGAACCGGGCAAAATGTCCACGCGGGAGTCCGCGGTGGAGTCCACGCAGGACAAGAC
>JACCWY010000334.1 GCA_013697395.1 Chloroflexota bacterium
AGCTTGACCCGTGCCACCCGCAGCGGCTGCCGCGTGCGCACCGACGAGGCGGACCGCGCCGCGCGACCGAGGGCGACGGCCCGGCGAGCGAGGTCGACCGCGTCGTCGACGGCCGGATCGGCGCGGCCCGGGACGCGCTCGGGGAAGTCGGCCAGGTGGACGCTGTCCGGCGCGCCGTCGACCACGCCGGCGACCAGGTTGTCCCAGATCGCGTCAGCGACGTGCGGGAGGATCGGCGCGATGAGGCGCGTCAGCGTCGTCAGCACCTCGTGCAGTGTCGCGTAGGCCGCACGCTTGTCGGCGTCGAGCTCGCCCTTCCAGAACCGCCGCCGGTTGCGGCGAACGTACCAGTTCGAGAGGTGATCGACGAATGCCTCGATCGCCCGAGTGGCTCGCATCGCGTCGTAGCCATCGAACGAGTCGCGCGTCTCGGCGACGAGCGCATCGAGGCGCGACAGGATCCATCGGTCCAGCAGCGTGCGTGCGCCGTCGACGCCATCGGTCTGGTCGGGTGACCAGCCGTCCAGGCGGGCGTAGGTCACGAAGAAGCCGTAGGCGTTCCAGAGCGGCAGGAAGAAGCGCCGGACGACCTCGTGGCCCGGACCGTAGCCGAAGCGCAGGTTGACCGCCGGGTTGGCGGCGGCAAAGACCCAGCGCATCACGTCGGAGCCGATGCGCTCCGCGGCCTCGTCGAACGGGATCGAGTTGCCCTTCGACTTGTGCATCTCCTCGCCCGTCTCGTCGACCACCAGCGCATAGGCAAAGAGCGCGCGCGCCGGCGCCTGGCCGGTCATCACCGTCGACTCGGTCAGCAGCGCGTAGAACCAGTTGCGGAACTGGCCGGGAAACGACTCGCTGATCCAGTCCGCGGGATACCACTGCGCCCAGTACTCGCGGTCGGTGTTCCACTTCAGCGTGGAGAGACCGACGATTCCGGCATCCAGCCACGGGTTGCCGACGTCGGGCGTCCGCCGTGCCCTGCCTCCGCAGCTGGCGCAGGCGATCTCGACCGCGTCGACCCAGGGCCGATGCGGCGAATGCCCCGCGAAGTCCTCCCAGCCGGCCACCGCACGGTCGCGCAGCTGCTCCTTCGACCCGATGATCTCCCAGCCGTCGCAGTCCGTGCACACCCAGATGGGGAGCGCCAATCCGTAGTAGCGCTTCTTGCTGATCATCCAGTCGCCCATGTTTCGGAGCCAATCGAGTTCGCGCTCCTCGAGGCCGATGCCCTCGGGCAGCCAGGTCATGGAGCGCGTCGAGGCGCCGATCGGCTCGCGCAGCGGGTCGGTCGCGATGAACCACTCGTCGACGAGCCGGAAGATCAGCTGGGTCCCGCATCGCCAGCAGTGCGGGTACGAGTGCGCGTAGGTCTCCTTCGACACGAGGAGGCCCTTCGCGTCCAGGTCGGCGACCACGGCGCGGGCCATGTCGGCGCCCGCATATCGACCGGTCTGCCAGCCGAATCCCTCTCCGAAGACGCCGAACTGGTCGATGGGGTCGATCACGGGGAGGTCGAAGGCCTTGCTGAGTGCGAAGTCCTCCTGCCCGCAGCCGGGAGCGATGTGCACGATCCCGGTGCCCTCGGCGTCGGAGACCTCGTCCCACGGGATCACCCGGTGGGCGACGCCGGCGACGGCCGGCAGCTCGTCGAACGGCCCCTCGTACGCCAGGTCCACCAGGTCGGTCCCGGAGGCTTCTCGCAGGACCGATGCGTCGCCCGCGACGCGCTGCCTCGAGCCGGCGCTCACCCACCAGCGCCTTCCGCCCGTGCCCTCCACGAGCTGGTAGGTCAGCGCGGGGTGGACGGCCGCGGCAACGTTGCTCGATAGGGTCCAGGGTGTCGTCGTCCAGACCAGCAGGTCCTCGCCGGCGTGGCCCTCGCTGGTGATCGGCAGGCGGATGGTCACGGATAGGTGCTTCGCCTCGGCGTAGCCCTCTGCCGCCTCCATGTTCGAGATCCCCGTCCCGCAGCGCGGGCACCACGGCATCACATCGTGCCCGCGGTAGATCAGGCCGCGCCGGTGACACTCGGCCAGGAAGGCCCAGACCGTGTAGTTGTTCTCGTCCGAGTTGGTGTAGTAGCTGTTGTCCCAGTCCATCCAGTAGCCGAGCCGCTTGCTCTGCTCGGTCTGCATGGCGGCATACGTGTCGACCCACGCCTTGCAGCGCTCCACGAATCGGTCGATGCCGTACGCCTCGATCTGGCGCTTGTCGTTGAAACCGAGGTCCCGCTCGACGTTGACCTCGATCCACAGCCCCTGGCAGTCGAACCCGTTCTGGTAGCGCTGCCTGTCGCCGAGCATGGTGTGGTAGCGCTGGTAGAGATCCTTATAGGTCCGGCCCCAGGCGTGGTGGACGCCCATCGGGTTGTTGGCGGTGATCGGCCCGTCGATGAAGCTGAAGCGGCGCCCCGACGCCTCGTTGCGCGCCAGGTAGCGCCTCATCGTGTCGCGCTCGCGCCAGCGCTCGATGACGTCGCGCTCGAGCGCAGGCACCTCCAGCTTGCTCGACACCGGCCTGAACGCCACGCTCATCTGCTCCATCCAACAGGAAACCCGCCCCAGAATCCGGGACGGGAACAGGTCCCGCGGTACCACCC
>JACCWY010000336.1 GCA_013697395.1 Chloroflexota bacterium
AGTAGGCCGCGTTGTCGATGCCCCGAAAGCTGATGGTCGGTCCCTGGTGGTTGCCCTCGCCGGTGTGGTTGTAGACGACGTCGAGGATGACCTCGATGCCCGCGTCGTGGAACCGCTTCACCATCGACTTGAACTCGCTGACCGGCTCGCCGGTCGCGCTGTAGCGCACGTCAGGCGCGAAGAAGCCGATGGTGTTGTAGCCCCAGTAATTGGTGAGGCTGCGCTCAACGAGGTGCCGCTCGTCGACGTGCTGGTGGACCGGCAGCAGCTCGACGGCGGTGATGCCGACGTTGGTCAGGTAGTCGACCGCCGCCGCGGAGCCGAGCCCGGCGTACGTGCCCCGCAGCTCCTCCGGCACATCGGGATGGAGCTTCGTGAAGCCCTTGACGTGGACCTCGTAAATGAGCGTCCGATCCAGCGGCGTGCGCAGCTGCCGGTCGTTGCCCCACACGAACGCGTGGTTGACGACCACGCACTTCGGCACGAAGGCCGCCGAGTCACGTTCGTCGGCCTCGTCCTCCTCGACACCGATGCGGTAGCCGAACAGCGCGTCGTCCCACGTCCCGGTGCCGTCGAAACGCTTCGCGTAGGGGTCGATCAGCAGCTTGGCCGCATTGAACCGATCTCCCTGCGCCGGGTCATACCGGCCATACATGCGATAGCCATAGCGCTGTCCGGGCCGAACGTCCGGCAGGTGGCAATGCCAGACGAGATCCGTCTGCTCGGTCAGGCGAACGCGCTGCTCGTTGCCGCCATCCGCATCGAACAGGCACAGGTCGACGGCCTGGGCGTGCTCGCTGAAGATCGCGAAGTTGACGCCCGATCCGTCCCAGGTCGCCCCGAGCGGGTACGGATTGCCGCGCCAGACCCTCAGCGCCACGCCTGGTTCAGCTCGTCACGCCCGCCGGCTCCCGGGCGAACACCATTCATGCTCACCCGCGAAGGGTAGCGTGACGCCGATCGGCCCCGAGGACCCGGGACGCAGTGAGGCCTACGGCTTCCCCAGGAGCTCGCGCGCGAGGACGCCGGTCAGCCAGGTCCGATATGCCGCGGCGTCCCAGCCACGCCGACTGACCAGCATGTGGTAAACGCCGGGGTCGTTCAGGACCCAGATGGTGTCCGCGCTGGACTCCGATCATGGTGGTCAAGCCCCTGAGCTGACCCGTCAGGTCGCCTCGATCAAGCGCTCCACGGCCGCGAGTGGCAGCCAGAGCCAGTCGGGCCGGTTGCTCGCCTCGTATCGGACCTCGTAGCAGGCCTTCTCAAGCTCGAATGCCTCGAGCAGGCCTGCATCTGCGGTGCCGACGCCGCCGTGGGCGCCGATGAACGCCACGCGAGCGGCCGCCAGCCATCCATCCGCGTCGAACGTCGCGGAGCCGCGCGCGGCGGTGCGGGCAGCGTAGTCGAGGCTGCGCAGCATGCCCGCGACGTCGCGCAGGGGCGATCCGGGCACACGGCGCTCCGGCAGCGGTCGTGCCGGCTCTCCCTCGAAGTCGATCACGCTGAAGCCACCATCATCAATCCGCGCCAGCATCTGGCCGAGGTGATAGTCGCCGTGGATGCGGCTGACGCGGGCCTCGCCGGTCGCCGAGCCGAACGTGTCGGCGAAGCGCGCGGTCACCACGGGCGCCAGCGCGACCAATCGATCGTGGATCTCCCCGCCCACGGCGCCGACGGCCAGGGCGAGCTGGCGTTCCGCGGATGCCCGCCAGGAAGCCGTTTCGGCAACGGTCGCCGCGCGGGCGGGGAACGCCGGATCCGACGGCCGCGACGCAAGCGCCGCGTGCATCCGCGCCGTCACCTCACCGATCTCCCCGGCCATGTCGACGGCACGATCGGGATCGGCGGCCAGCGCGCGGAGCACGGCCGACCACGCGTCGCCGGTGGACGGGACGAACGCCTGGAGCATCGCCGCTGCCGCTGGCTGGCCGCCAGCAGGCTCCCAGGTCATGGCGCCCGCGACGGCGGGCGTGTCGGCGAAGCCGGCATCGGTCAGGAAGGTGCTCACCTCGAGATCGGGATTGACGCCCGGCTCGAGCAGGCGGTAGAGCTTCAGGATCAGGCGGTCGTCGAGCACCACGGACGTGTTCGACTGCTCCACGCGCAGCCGGCGCTCGCGGAGGGCCGCCGCCGCGACGTGGGCCGATGGGAGGATCTCGTTCAGCGAGGCCGTTGCAGAGCAGACGAATGCGCCCCGCTCCCCGCGCAGTTCGGCTCCCTGGGCCAGGGCCTGGACGAGCCCGGTCCAGGCCCCGTCCCCGTCCTCGGGGTCGCGGCCGCCGACGGTCGGAAGCAGATAGTGGTCGGGCGCACCGCCATCGGCGTAGGCGACCTCGAGGACGGAGAGGGCCGCGGTGGAGCCGACGGGCGCGCGGTCGAACTCGGCGACTGAGGCGATCGGCCGTTGCTTTGAGCGAAACCAGCGCTGAAGCGCCAGCGCATCCGGCGTCAAGAGCGTCGTTGACACGACGGCCCGGCGTCAGCCGCCGGCATGGGTCAGCTCGAACCAGAAGAAGTCGTGCGGGCCGAGGGTGAGGAGGTAGGGCAGGTCGCCGATGGCAGGGAAATGCACGCGGCCGATCATCTCGACCGGAACCCTGCCGCCGAAGCGGGACATGTCGAGCTCGACGTACTGCGCGAAGCGCGACAGGTTCGCCACGCACAGCACGGTGACCCCCTCGTGCTCGCGCAGGTAGGCGAGGACGCGACGATTTTCCGGGTGCAGAAACTCGAGTGAGCCGCGGCCGAAGACTGGATGCGCCCGCCGGATGCGCATGAGACGCTTCATCCAGTTCAGCAGCGATCCCGGGACCCGCTCCTGGGCCTCGACGTTGACCGCCTGGTAGCCGTAGACCGGGTCGGCCACGAGCGGGGCGTAGAGCGCGTGGACGTCGGCACGGCTGAAGCCGGCGTTTCGGTCGCCGGTCCACTGCATCGGCGTCCGCACCCCATTGCGATCGCCCAGGTAGACGTTGTCGCCCATCCCGATCTCGTCGCCGTAGTAGACGATCGGCGTGCCGCGCATGCTGAAGAGCAGCGAGTTCAGCAGCTCCAGCCTTCGCCGGCTGCGGTCGACGAGGGGTGCCAGCCGTCGCCGAATCCCCACGTTGATCCGCATCCGCGCGTCCTTCGCGTACTCGGCGTACATGAAGTCGCGCTCTTCATCGGTCACCATCTCGAGCGTCAGCTCATCGTGGTTGCGCAGGAAGAGGGCCCACTGGTTCTGGTCGGGGATGTCGGGCGTCTGGCCCATGATCTCGACGATCGGGTAGCGATCCTCGCGGCGCAGGGCGATCCAGATGCGCGGCATGAGCGGAAAGTGGAAGGCCATGTGGCATTCCGGCCCGTCGGCGTCGCCGAAGTAGGGAAGCACGTCGGGCGGCCACTGGTTCGCTTCCGCCAGCAGCATCCGCCCGTCGTAGCGCTCGTCGACCGCGGCGCGCACCTGCTTGAGAATGAAGTGCGTCTCGGGCAGGTTCTCGCCATTGGTGCCCTCGCGCTCGACGAGGTACGGGACGGCGTCGAGCCGCAGCCCGTCCACCCCGAGGTCGAGCCAGAAGCGCATGACGCGCAGCACGGCCCGCACGACCTGCGGGTTGTCGAAGTTGAGATCCGGCTGGTGGCTGAAGAACCGATGCCAGTAGTACTGCTGCGACTCCTGGTCCCACGTCCAGTTCGACGTCTCGGTGTCGGTGAAGATGATCCGGGCATCGGCGTACCTGGAGTCGGTATCGCTCCACACGTACCAGTCGCGCTTCGGGTTGCGGCGCGACGAGCGTGACTCGGCGAACCATGGGTGCTGGTCCGAGGTGTGGTTGACGACGAGCTCGGTGATGACCCGGAGGCCACGCCGGTGCGACTCGCGCACGAAGGAGCGAAAGTCGCGGAGAGAGCCGTAGTCGGGATGGACCTGGGTGAAGGCCGCGATGTCGTAGCCGTCGTCTCGCAATGGTGAGGGGTAGAACGGCAGCAGCCAGATCGCAGTGACGCCCAGGTCCGCGATGTAATCGAGCTTCTCGGTCAGCCCGGCGAAGTCGCCCGTCCCGTCTCCGGTCGAGTCGTAGAACGCCTTGACGTGGAGCTGGTAGATGATCGCGTCCTTGTACCAGTGCGGATCGTCGCGAAGAAGCTGCGGTGCGCCGATCCCGGTGCGGCGCGGGGCGCGGCTGGCGGTCATCGGTCGTTGCGGCCTCCTCGGGTTGGACTGGTCAGACTGGGCTGGTCAACCCCGATCGACGGGTGCCACGGTGAAGATGCGGAACGCCTCCCCCGCCGGGTCCAGGACGAATGCCAGGTCGGCGCCGCGCTCGCGCGACACCTGGCCGGTGAGCAGGTCGGTGAGCAGGTATGGCTCGTCCCAGCCGATGCCAATCGCCGGCAGATCGGGATGGAGGATCGCACGCTCGGGCGTCGTCGGGTCGCAGTTCACCGCCACGTAGACCGGGTCACGCCATCGGTGGGGTTGGCCCGTGAGCGGGTCGACCTTGCCGTGGGGCAGCGCCTTCCGATAGAAGAGCGTTCGCTCACCGCTGACGTTCTCGAAGTGCAGGTTGTCGTAGCGCTTCAGCGCTCCGCGCTCGTGGCGGAGCCGGTTGAGCTCTCCGATGAGCAGCTTGATGTTGCCATTGGCATCCCAGTCGCGCGCGCGGATCTCGTACTTCTCGGAGTCGAGGTACTCCTCCCGCTCACCCAGCCGCGCTGACTCGCACAGCTCCCAGCCGGAGTACATGCCGTACGAGCTCGACAGGGTCGCCGCCAGCACGGTGCGGACGACGAAGGCCGGCCGGCCGCGGTCGAGGAGGTGCGGGTTGATGTCGGGCGTGTTCGTGAACAGGTTGCCGCGAAAGTAGTCGACCATCTCGGACTGGGTCAGCTCGGTCATGTAGTCGCGCAGCTCGGCAGCGGTCTCGCGCCAGGTGAAGTAGGTATATCCCTGCGTGAAGCCGATCTTGGCCAGCTGACGCATCATCTTCGGCTTCGTGAACGCCTCCGACAGGAGGATCACGTCGGGGTGGTCGCGATGGATCTCGGCGATCAGCCACGTCCAGAACGGGATCGGCTTCGTGTGCGGGTTGTCGACCCGGAAGATCCTGACGCCGCGCTCGATCCAGACGGTGAAGATGCGCTTCCACTCGTGCCAGAGCGCCGTTCGCGATGTCGCATCCTCGCCGGCGAAGTCGATCGGGTAGATGTCCTGGTACTTCTTCGGAGGATTCTCGGCGTACTTGATGGAGCCGTCGGGCGAATGGCGAAACCATTCGGGGTGCTGGGTCACGTACGGGTGGTCGGGTGACGCCTGGATGGCGATGTCCATGGCCAGCTCCATGCCGTGCGCCTCGACCTGCTCGCGAAAGTGGGCGAAGGCCGGGAGGCTGCCGAGCTCCGGCGCCACGGTGTCATGGCCTCCGTCCGCGGAGCCAATGGCGTACGGCGACCCCACGTCGTGGCCGGACGCGTCGAGCGTGTTGTTGCGGCCCTTGCGGTTCGTGCGCCCGATGGGATGGACGGGCAGCACGTAGAGCACGTCGAAGCCCATGGCGGCGACATGCGGGATGCGCCACTCGGCCTCGGCGAAGGTGGTGGCCTTCGGACGCTTCGGGTCGCGGCCCTGCGAGCGCGGGAAGAGCTCGTACCACGCCCCGAAGCGCGAGCGCTCGCGGTCGACCATGAGCGGCAGCTCCACCGACCGGGTGGCGGAGCCTCGGTCCGGGTGGCGACGCACGGCCGCCAGCAGGTCGTCGCCGAGGAGGGCCGCCGCGCGGCTTGCCTCGGAGCGAGAGCGGCGCAGCACGCCCAGTGCGTCACGGATGCCGCGCGCATCGTCAGCCGCCTCCGCCTCCTCGGCGCGGACGAGGGCAGCCTCGAGCTGGATCCGGCCCTCCTCGATCTCGTTCGGCACCGGGACGGATGCGTCGAGCTTCTTGCGCAGGCCGTCGCGCCACGACCCGAAGGCGTCACGCCAGGCCTCGAGCGCGTAGACGTGGCGGCGATTGCGGAGGAGCTCGATGTGGCCCGACCAGCGATCGTTGTCGATCGGCCTCATCGGCGCGTCCCGCCAGGTCGCCTCATCGTCCGCGCGCAGCAGCAGCACGGCGTCGAGCAGGTCGTGTCCGTCGGCGAGGATGTCGGCCGTGACCAGGAGCTGGTCGCCGACGACGCGCTTCACCGCGTACCGACCGCAGTCGAGCTGAGGGGCGATTCGCTCGATCACGATGCCGCGGCGGGTGCCGATCTCGTCGACAGCGGGCTCCTGCGCGAGCGCCTGGGGTGCGACGAGCGTGGCGACGGCGCGTCGCATGCTCTCCTTCGTCGTGGTCATGGCTGGTCTCACCCTACCCGATCCGGCGCGTCATCGGCGCGACGCGCTGATGTGGGCAACAATGCCGCCGTGCTGCTTCCGCGTCGTGCGTCGATCGTGGTCGCTTCGGTGCTGCTGATGGCCTGTGGCACCCCCGTGGCCTCGGAGCCCGTCGCGCCGGTCCCCACGCCCGGCGCCCGGAGCCCGAGCGCGACTGCCACCACCCCACCGTCGCCCAGCGCCACGGCGTCAGCGACGGCATCGGCGGCCCCAACCGCCGCCGATCCGCCGCCGATTGCGCTCGAACCGGTGGCCGACGGCCTCGTGTCCCCGATCAGCATCACGGATGCGCCCGGCGGCTGGCTTCTCGTCAATGAGCAGGCCGGCCGGGTCGTCGCCGTCCACGCCGGGAGCGGCGAGCGCGCGACCGCGGTCGACCTGTCTGATCGCATCGCCGCCGGCGGCGAGCGCGGCCTCCTCGGGCTGGCCCTCCATCCCGGGTGGCCTGGAGTCGCGCGTGCCTTCGTGCACTACACCGCCGCGGACGGGAGCGCGGTCCTCTCGGAGCTCACCGGCAGCCAGGTGGGCGACGCGGCCCCGGTCCTTGACGCGGGCAGCGAGCGGATCCTGCTCAATGTCCCGGACCCGTATGCGAACCACAACGGTGGGCAGGTCGCCTTCGGCCCTGACGGATACCTGTGGGTGGGGCTCGGCGACGGCGGTTCCGCCGGCGATCCGCACGGCAACGGCCAGGACGCCTCGACGCTGCTCGGCTCGATCCTGCGCCTGGACGTCTCGACCGCGGGCAGCTATGCCATCCCGGCCGACAACCCGTTTGCCGACGGCGTGGGCGGCGCTCCGGAGGTCCACCTGTTCGGGCTGCGCAACCCGTGGCGCTTCAGCTTTGACCCAGAAACCGGCGCCCTATGGATCGCGGACGTCGGCCAGGGCGGCTTCGAGGAGGTCAACCGGCTCGACCCGGTGGCCGACGCGGGCGCCAATCTCGGCTGGAACGTGATGGAGGGCGCCCACTGCTTCGCCGATGCCGGCTGCTCGGCCGAAGGGCTCGTCCTGCCCATCGCCGAGTACGGGCGTGACCTCGGCTACTCGGTCACCGGCGGACACGTCTATCGCGGCGGGGCGATCGCCGGGCTGGCGGGGTGGTACCTGTTCGCCGACTACGGGTTCGGCTACGTGTTCGGGATCCCCGCGGACGCGCCGGCGCCCGGGGATGGTACCGCCCTGGCCCCTCGCCTCCTGCTCGAGTCGGGAGCCCCCATCAGCAGCTTCGGTGTCGGCGAGGACGGCGAGCTCTACGTGGTCGACCACGCCCGCGGCGTGCTCTCCCGCATCGTCGGTGCCGGCGGCTGAGCAAGGGCACCGAGCGCGCGCATCGACGTCCAACGGCCTCGACCGATGACGAGATGGTCGAGGAGCTCGATGTCGAGCAGCCGCCCGGCCTCCGCCAGCTCCGACGTGATCCGCAGGTCCTCGCCTGATGGGCTCGGGTCGCCCGAGGGGTGGTTGTGGGCGACGATGACGGCTGCTGCGCAGGCGCGCACCGCGTCCCGGTAGACCTCCCCGATGCGCACGGAGGATCCGGCCAGGTTGCCGCGGTACACCGTGCGCTCGGCCGTCACCACGTTCTTCGTGTCGAGCAGCAGGACCCGCAGCTCCTCGCGCTCGAGTGCGCCCATCGCGTCGACGAGCGGCTCGGCCACGTCGGTCGGCGTTCGGATCAGCCACGGGTCGGCCGGCCATGCCCGGGCAGCCCGGCGGCCCACCTCCACGCACGCCGAGACGCGCAGGGCCGCCGCGCGGGAC
>JACCWY010000348.1 GCA_013697395.1 Chloroflexota bacterium
AACGGCTCGTCGAGCAGCAGCACCTCGGGATCGCCGAGGAGCGCCGCCGCCAGCGCGGTGCGCTGCTGAAGCGCCACGCCGCCGCGGCTCATCGGCTGCGCAAGGGCTGCGGCGGGGATGCCCGCCCAGTCCGTCACACGTTCGCCGCGCCGGGCACGCTCGGCCGCGGGCAGGTCGAGCAGGTCGCCGGCGAGGCGCAGGACCTCGAGGGGCGTCATCCACGCGCGCAGCCCTGGGTTCGGCCCCACGTACGCGACGCGGCGGCCCCAGCCCCCCGACCCCGAATCGGATGAGCCGGCGATGCGAATCCTGCCGCCGTCGGCCGGCGAGAGTCCGGCGAGCACGCGCAGAAGCGCGGAGGCAGTCGAGTCGGGATCAGACACGAGCAGCAGACGCCCTCCCGCCGGCACGGAGAGGGAGCACCGATCGAGATCCGCGCCACGGCTCACGTCGGCGCAGACGACCGCGGCAGGGCGCAGGAGCCGCAGGGACGGCGCGCTCCAGAGCGCGTCCGGGGTGGAGCTGGTCAAAGCGGGCCGATGCTAGCACGCAGGGTTGACGCCACCGGCCGACTGCCCATATCATAAGCGCTTCTTCATATAAGCCTGCATTTGATAAAGAAGCGCTACATGATGAACCCCACCAACGAGACCCCGGCCGAGCACGACCTTCGGCGGCTGCGCACCCTCTACCGCGCCCTGGGCGACGAGACCCGCCTCCGAATGATCGGCCTCCTGGCCGAGGTCGGACCGATGCCGGTGAACGAGCTGTCGGCCCGGGTGAACCTCTCGCAGCCGCTCATCAGCTGGCACCTGCGCATCCTGCGGCTGGCCGGCCTGGTCGACACGCAGCGCCAGGGCCGCGCAACGATCTGCCGGCTGCGCCTCGCCGCGTTCGAGGAGCTGCACGACGCCGAGGGCCGCCTGGTGGGTGGAACGGCCGGCGTCAGCCGAGGGGCCGACGCGCCCGGGACGGTGCCGGATGTCCGCTAGCCGGCAGCACGCCCGCGAGCTGCGCAAGGGCGCGGCCGTCCTGCCCGACTGGGTCAAGGATGGCGTGCGGGCGATCCTGGCACCGGTCGTCCGGCTGGCGATCTGGCTGCACCTGACACCGAACACGATCACCGTCATCGGCCTCCTCATCACCGTCGGTGCCGCCGTGCTGGTGGGAAGTGGCTGGCTGCTGGTCGGCGCGGCGGTGCTGACCGCCGGCTCGCTGCTTGACGCGGTCGACGGCGCGCTCGCTCGGGCGCAGGGTGGCGGCACGCCGTTCGGCAGCTTCCTCGATTCGACGCTCGACCGGGCGAGCGAGGCGATCCTGTACACCGGGATCGCGGTCTGGTTCATGGACACGCTCGCCGAGCCGACCCTGCCCGTGCTCGCCCTCCTCGTCGCGCTGGCCGGGTCCTTCCTCGTGAGCTATTCGCGCGCACGGGCCGAGGGGATCGGCCTCACGGCGACGGTCGGCCTGGCACCACGGACCGAGCGCCTCGTGCTCGTCATCGCGGGCATCGCACTTGCGGGCCTCGGCTTCACGCCGATCCTGATCGGGATCCTGGCGCTCGTCGCCGCGCTGACGGTCGTGACGGTCGTGCAGCGCATCTGGCACGTCTGGCGCCTGAGCCGCCTGGCCGCCGTCACCGAGATGAAGGAGGGCTGAGCTTCGTGGCTCGTAGCACCAATGGCAGGTCCGCCGGCAACGGGCGGCGGCCTGGCGATGGGAAGGTCCGCGTCGCCATCGTCGGAGTCGGCAACTGCGCCAGCAGCCTGGTCCAGGGCCGCTATCACTACGCCGATGCGAGGGATGGCGACTTCGTCCCCGGACTGATGCACGTGAACCTCGGCGGCTACCGCGTCCGTGACATCGAGTTCGTTGCGGCCTTCGACATCGATCGCAACAAGGTTGGCAAGGACCTGTCCGAGGCGATCTTCACCGAGCCGAACAACACCTTCAGGTTCGCCGACGTGCCGGTGCTCAACGTGCCTGTCGAGCGCGGCATGACTCATGACGGCCTCGGCAAGTACCTGTCGCAGATCATCACCAAGGCGCCCGGGCCGACGGCGGACATCGTCAGGATCCTGAAGGATCGCGAGGTCGACGTCATGGTGAGCTATCTGCCCGTCGGCTCCGAGCAGGCAACGAAGTGGTACGCGGAGCAGGCAATCCAGGCGGGGGTCGCGTTCGTCAATGCCATCCCCGTCTTCATCGGCCGCGAGCCGTACTGGCAGCGGCGCTTCGCCGAGGCCGGCCTGCCGATCATCGGCGACGACATCAAGTCGC
>JACCWY010000350.1 GCA_013697395.1 Chloroflexota bacterium
AGCCCGGACAGCCGGGCGGGTCGGGCCAGCCGGGAGCCTCGGGCCAGCCCGGGCAGCCGGGCTCGTCGGGCCAGCCGGGTCAGCCTGGCGCGTCGGGTCAGCCGGGCCAGCCCGGACAGCCCGGACAGCCCGGACAGCCCGGCAGCCAGCCTGGGAGCGGGAACCAACCGGGATCCCAGCCGGGATCGCAGCCCGGGAACAACCCAGGTGCCGGCGGGCAGCCGGGCAGCGGCGGCGGCACGAACGTGCGACGCATCCCCGGCGGCGGCCTGCGCACCGGCGGCTTCGACGGTCCGACCCAGGGCAACGAGGGCTTCGAGACCGACGACGAGGGAAACGTGCTGTCCGACTTCGATCGCTTCGGGCGGCCGGGCGATCCCGACTTCATCGCGGGCTCCGGCGGCAACGGCGGGACCGACCAGACCGGCTCCGGCTCTGGCGTCGGCTTCGACAACGAGAGCGTCGTGCCGTACGCATCGGTCTTCGACCTCTACAACGATTTCGCCCAGTCGGCGCTCGACCGGCAGCAGGTGCCGATCACACTGAAGGACTTCGTCCGCGACTACTTCTCCCGCCTCGAACCCACGGAGTGAGCCCCAAACCCATGACCGAGCAGACCCCGACCGCGACCGCACCGGCCGGCGACGAGCTGGCCCCCGAGCGCTTCGCCGAGATGGCCACCCGCATCGAGACCGAGGTGGGCGCGTTCATCGTCGGCCAGCACCAGCTGGTGCGGCAGACCCTGATCAGCCTGATCGCCGGATCGCACGCGCTCCTGGAGGGCGTCCCCGGCCTCGGCAAGACGATGCTGGTGCGCACCATGGCCGAGGCGCTTGACCTCGGCTTCTCCCGCATCCAGTTCACGCCCGACCTCATGCCGGCCGACATCATCGGCACGAACATTATCGTCGAGGAGGGCGGAGAACGGCGGTTCCGCTTCCAGCAGGGGCCGATCTTCAGCAACCTCATCCTGGCAGACGAGATCAACCGCGCCACGCCGAAGACGCAGTCGGCGTTGCTGGAGGCGATGCAGGAGCATCGCGTGACGGTCGCCAAGCAGCAGTACACGCTGTCCGAGCCGTTCTTCGTGCTCGCCACCCAGAATCCACTCGAGATGGAGGGCACCTATCCCCTGCCCGAGGCGCAGCTGGATCGGTTCTTCTTCAAGATCGACGTGCCGTTCCCGTCCGAGGAGGACCTCATTCGGATCATGGACCGCACGACCGGCGTCGAGACGCCGACCGTCGGCAAGGCCGCCACCGGAGCCGATGTGCTCGCCATGCAGCGCCTGGCACGGGATGTACCGATCGCGTCGCACGTCATGGCGTACGCGATTCGCATCCTGCGGGGCAGTCACCCCGAAACCGAGCGAGTGCCGGAGATCGTCAAGACGTTCGTGCGCTACGGCGCGTCGCCGCGAGGGGCGCAGGCCATCGTGCTGGGCGCGAAAATCCACGCATTGCTCGACGGTCGCTTCAACGTCGCCTACGGCGACGTGCAGGCGGTCGCGCCACCCGCGTTGCGGCACCGGATCATCCTCAACTTCGAGGGCGAGGCCGAGGGAATCAGCACCGATTCGGTCGTGCGGGCGATCATCGCCGAGACCGCCACCGAACCAGCCGAGTAGAGGCCCTCGTTGGCCTCGCGCGTTCCCCTGTCTCTGCCGGGGCTCTCCGGGCAGGCGAGTCCGCGGGCGTCGGACCCCTGGCGTCCACCCGTGCAGCACGAGCGCACGAGCCCCCACCGGACACCCGGTGGCGGCGAAGACCTGCGTCATCCGAGCTCGGCGGACCGATGACGACAACGGACCGAGCCCCGTTCTTCGACGAGACCTTCCTGCGCCGCCTGGAGCAGCTGGAGCTCGCCTCGCGCCGCCTGACGGCGGGTCGGATGAAGGGCGAGCGCCGCAGCGTGCGGCGGGGCCAGAGCGTCGAGTTCGCCGACTACCGAAATTACACCGCCGGCGACGACCTGCGTCAGCTCGACTGGAATGCCTATGCGCGGCTGGAGAAGCTGTTCGTGAAGCTGTTCGTCGAGGAGGAGGACGTCACCGTCCACATCCTGGTAGACGCCTCGCGCTCGATGGACTACGGCGAGCCGAACAAGCTCGATGCGGCCCGGCGAGCGGCCGCCGCACTGGGCTACCTTGGCCTGGCCAGCATGGATCGCGTCAGCGTCGCCTTCCTGGGCGACGGCGCCGCGAGCGTCCTGCCGCCGATTCGCGGAAAGCGTCGCGCGCTCGAGCTGTTCCGCTTCCTGTCCACGCCGCGCACCGAGCGGCTCACCGGCCTCGCGGCGGCGGCACGAGCGTACGCGGGCCGGATGCGCGGTATGGGTCCGCTGCTGCTGATCAGCGACCTCATGGACCCCGGCTACCTCGACGCCCTGCGTGACCTGGCCGGCACGCGTTGCCAGCTGTCGGTCCTCCACCTGCTTGCGCCCGACGAGCTCGAGCCGGTGGTGGCCCCCGACGCGCGGCTCGTCGACAATGAGACCGGCCATGCCGTCGAGGTGAGCGGCGACGACGACCTGGTCGACCGCTATCGGACGCGCCTGGCCGAGTGGGCGGACGAGATCAGCGCCTTCGTCGGTCGTCGCGGCGGCGCCTACGTGCAGGTGCCGACCGATCTCGACCTCGCGGACCTCCTGTTCGACGTCCTGCGCCGTCGGAGGGTCGTCGAATGATCGTGCCCCTGGCCCTGCTCGGGCTGATCGCCCTCCCGGTCATCGTCGCGTTCTACATGCTTCGCCTGCGACGTCGCGACGTGCCCGTGGGCTCGACCTTCCTGTGGCAACAGCTGATCCGCGACATCGAGGCCAACGCACCGTGGCAGCGATTGCGCTTCAGCTGGCTGCTGCTCGTGCAGCTGCTCATCGCGGCCATCGTCGTGTTCGCCGCCGCACGCCCGTTCAGCGCGGTCGAGTCCGACCTTGCCGCCAACGTGGTGCTCATCGTCGACACGAGTGCTTCGATGGCCACGAGCACGAACGACGAAGACCGCATGGCGCTGGCGCGCGAGCGGGCGCGCGACGTGGTCGGCCGGCTGCCGGTGGGTGGCCGCGTCACGGTCGTCGCGGCCGCCGATACCGCGGACGTCCTCGTGAGCGAGACCGACGACACCGATGCCGCGCTCGAGGCGATCGACGGCATCGTGGCAACCCAGCTGCCGGGCGACCTGACCGACGCGTTCGCCCTCTCGTCGGCCCTGGCCGCCCGCGACGCGGACTCGACGATCGTGGTCGTCACCGACGCGGCCGGGGACGACCTGCCGGACGTGGGCGTGGGCGCGCCGGTGCTGGTCGAGCGGATCGGCGCGACGGACGCAAACCAGTCGATCGCCGCGCTGTCGGCCCTGCGGCGCGCCGGAGGGGCGCAGCTGGACCTCTTCGTGGCGGTGGCTAACCCATCCGCCGCCGAGGCGGCGCGGCGCCTCGAGGTGTACGCCGACGGCGCCCTGGTCGACGCCCGGGAGCTGACGATCCCTGCCGGGCAGCGCTCCGAGGCGCTCATCAGCACGGTGCCGGCTGCCACGCGCACCATCGAGGCCCGCCTGGCGGGCGGCGATGCGCTCGCGACCGACGACCGCGCCTACGCGGTCGTCGCGGCCGACGAGACGACGCGCGCGCTCCTGGTGGGCGACGGGAACGCCTACCTCGAGAACGCGCTGGCGCTCCTCCCCCGCCTCGAGCTGTATGCCGTCGATGCCGAGGGCTATCCCGATGCGATTGCCGATGCCCAGCAGGCCGGCACGCCCTACGGACTGCTCATCTTCGACGGGCTCGTGCCGGAGGACCCGCCGGCCCTGCCGGCGCTCTACCTCGACCCCGATG
>JACCWY010000370.1 GCA_013697395.1 Chloroflexota bacterium
CGGGCGCGGGCAGGTCGGTGGCCAGCTGGTCGTCACCAACAGACGGTTGCTCTTCGGGCCGATCGACACGGCCATGTCGCAAGCCATCGTGTTCGGGGGCGCGGATGCCATTGGCGTGCCTGGTGCCGGCCTCGTAAAGGGAGTACTCGAGGCCTACGAGCCCCTCAAAAGGAAGCAGGTGTTCTTGCGTCATGTGACGAGCGTCGAGGCCCGTGGAAACGGCGGCCTCTTCTCCGCGCCCGGCCTGCGGATCACGACCGCTACGGGCGAAACCATTGACTACGGGATCGTCCGCTCGACGACCACTCCCAACATACATCCAGGGAACCGCGCTGTGAGAGATCAGGCAGTGGCGGTGATCAACGCGGCAGCGCAGGCGGCGCGCGGCCGGTAATCCCAAGGCGTGCCGCTGCTGGGCACCGGGCGCCTTTTGCAACAGCACCTGGACAGCCTTTCCGACGCCTTACCTAAAAGTCGAACGGGATCTGCGACGTCTTTTTCGACGCTCGGCGAGGCGGCGATGATGCTGCCTTGGGCACCGATTGGAATGAGCTGAACTTGCAGGTCTGTCCGAACTCAAACTGGACAGTCGCCATGACGACACGTCCTCGCGGCTGCTTCAAGCCGACGTTCTGGCTCTCGGCCTTGATGACGCGGCCAGTTCCAAACAGGGGATGCCAATAGGGCCGTCGGTCTTGGACGTCCTGCCGCTTCATCGCGCCCAGCAGCCGCATGTTCTCTGATGGTTCCACGCCAACGCGAGGCTTGATCGAGTTCGATAGCACCTGCCGCAGAGACACCAATGTGAGGTACTCGGCGACCTGATTGAGGTACGTGTAGTCAGCCATCAACGAAGCCCACCGCTCCGGGATCGCCTCGTAGCCGAGCCACGCCCCTCCCATCGAGGCCGCCATGGCCGTGATCGTGTCTGTGTCACTGCCCAGCAGGTTCGCGCCTTCGATGGTTAGCTGCTCGAAATTCTCCTCGTGCCTGAGGAAGAGCGCGAGCGCAGCCGCGACCGACGCGGTGCCCGAACCCTTGGTCGCCGGAGCGAAGCAACCAAGGCGCCGATACGTCTCTGAGAGGGGACCCTGGCGTCCGTCAAGCGCAAGCCCGAGCATCGTATCCATCTCGGTCACGTACTCGGGCCACAGGCGTTCGAAGCGATTGACGCCGCTATTCCATCCTTCGAGCCAGTAAGCGACATCGGGGTCATCCACGGGAGCCCGAGATGCCCGAACGAAGTCGCGCAGGTCCGCTACAAACTCGGCCGGGCCTTGCTCATGGCCGCGAGCGATGCGACGGAGCGCCTCGGCAAATACGACCGCGCCGAGAATCGCCCGTGGATGACCGTGTGTGACGATGGCGTTCTTCCAGGTTTCCAGGTAGACCGCGTCGGGATCGCGAACATTCGCCAGGGCAATCGGAGCGACCCGCATCGCCGCCCCGTTCGCGCCGGCATCGCGGTAGTCGAGATCTCGATTGCCCCGCTTGTAGCGGAAGAAGTTTCGGCGCCAGTCTGATCTCGTTCGCGAGGCTGCCTTCGCGGCAGCCGTGACCGTAGCGCCAGCTCCCCGAGCGTAATCGAGCCAGTAGCGCAGCTCGGAACGGGCGAAGTATTCGTTGTCAACCGTCCCTTCCGGCCCGATCGACCGGGCCAGGGCCAACGCGAGCTGCGTGTCGTCCGAGTAGTCGCCAGGCTGCACATTGTCCGTGCGGGCAAAGAAGCGTCCGCCCGTGCGTTTGTGCCACGGTCTGAACTCCTTGACCGGGAAGGTCAGGCCGACGAACCGGAGGTCCTCGGGCTTCTTCGCAAACTCAGTCGGCCAGCCGAGCGCGTCGGCGATCGATCCGCCAAGCAGGGCTCCGGCGATGCGCTCGTGGAGTACATCGCGGATGGTCTGCAGCTCTGGTTCCAGAACAACGATCTGGCCCACGCGGCGCTCTTCACGCATCAGCGCAGCCCGTCTTCATCGACCGTCGCGACGGGTAGGGATTCTGGAAACGTGCTCCGCCGAACTCCGAACTCGACGGTCTGGGGCAGCGAATCTGCGAGCGGTCCCATGGCCGTAACGACAGCGTCACGGTCTTCCTCGCTTCGGAACCAAACCGTTGGGATGTCGTCCACGGCGATTCCATCGGGCACCCAGATCTCTGCCTGGTAATTCGCTGATTTGTAGTCGGTCGGACCCTCGAACAAGTCGTCGAGGTGTTGGGCGGACGTCCATGAGCTGACTTCGGCAAAGTCGTAGTCGTTACGCGCCGTGTTGTCCGGGCAATAGAAGGTGCCTTCGGTGGTAACGACCGACGCCCGGATGTCGAGTACGGCCGACGGTCCCGTCTCGTGCCGCATCATGCCCCAGTGGGGCAGAAATCCGAGGCAGACGTGTCCGGCGAAGTCGTCCTCCTTACCGGCTCGCCCGTAGCCGTGCGGCTCATAGGGGAGGCCTCGCGCCTCGAGCTCGCGGCGGCAAAGCAGCCCGTGCTCGAGGATCGAAGGAACAGCGCTGGCCGGCGTCCAATGGACGAAGGTGCGTCGACCGTGCCGGATGAGGACGGTTCGGATCTTGTCGGCGTCTGCCGTGAGTCGCGTAACCACTTGCGAAGAGGGCCTCGCTGTCCCTGGACCTGCCCGCGGACCCTCCGCGGACGCAAGTCGGCTTAATGTTACGGAGGTCGCCTCGATCAGACTACAGCGGCGCCCGGCCGGCGATTCGCCAAGCATCACCAGAGGTGTTGCGTGCACACCGTATCCCTATTTGCCCTTTCTGACTAGCCTCTTGGTCGGGTCGAGATGGGCATCTGCGCGCTTGGACGGGCCCGTATCGGCCGTTGACAAAAGGGAGAAAAAGGCGGAGACTCAGAACGGTCCCGAATCCGCTCACGAGGACGACATGGCCAAGACGCACAAGCCGGGCGAGAAGGCCCCCCAGTCCGGTATCTGGAAGCCGACCGCGGGAGGCACCAAGGTCGCCATCAGCAAGGGGGATCGGTTCCCGCCCACCGCCAAGGGCGGATCGTGGGTTCCGGATCAGCTCATCGCGAAAGCCAAGCCGCCGGCCAAGAAATCGAGGTAGATCGATGCCTGGAAAACAGACCAGCAAGCGGGTCGCGAAAGTCGCTTCCCGGGCGCTTCGAAGCCCGAAGTCGAGCAAGACCACCAAGAC
>JACCWY010000377.1 GCA_013697395.1 Chloroflexota bacterium
GGCTCCATCGTCCGCACCCTGCTCGACGGCCAGCAGCCCGACGGGGGCTTCGGGGTCGGCGCCTACGGGAAGTGGACCGGGGCACACTGGCGCCTCGTCTCCCTCGTCGAGCTCGGCGTCCCTCCCGGCGAGCCTCGTGCAGTCGCGGCCGCGGAGACGGTCCTGGACTGGCTCACCGGCGCCTCGCACCGCAGCAACGTGCCGGTCATCCGGGGCCTGGCGCGCCGATGCGGCTCGCAGGAGGGCAATGCGCTCGCGGTGGCGTGCCGGCTCGGGATGGCGGACGACGAGCGCGTCCACCAGCTGGCCACCTCGCTCATCGGCTGGCAGTGGCCGGACGGCGGATGGAACTGCGACCGCCGGCCGGAGGCGCATCGGTCCAGCTTCCACGAGACCCTGCCGCCCATCTGGGGCCTGCACGAGTACGCTGCCGCCGCGTCCGATTCGGGTGCGGCGAAGGCCGCACGACGTGGCGCCGAGCTGCTCCTGGAGCATGAGATGTTCCGGGCACTCTCGACCGGCGAGCCGATCCACCCGGAGTTCATGACTCTGCACTGGCCGCCGTACTGGCACTACGACGTGCTCCAGGGTCTCGTCGTCCTTGCCCGCATGCGCCTCGCGGGCGATCCCCGGGCGGCCGCCGGCATCGACCTGCTCCGGCGTCGACGCCACGCCGATGGTCGATGGCGTGCCAGCTCCCGCTGGTGGAAGCCGCCGGGCGGCACGCGTGCCGCGGAGGCGGTCGACTGGCGCACCGACGACAGCGGCGACCGAATGGTCACGCTCCGTGCCCTCACCGTCCTGCGCGCGGCTCGGGCGCCAGCCTCCGGCGCATGAGGCTGGTCGGCCCTACGTCGAACGTCCCAGTCGATTCGCGTCGAAAGGGGCGCGCAGGCGGCTGTGCATCCGACGTCTCATGCATGACGGAGCAACCAACGCTCCGAGCCTTTGTTCACCGAGAGGATCCACCGATGCGCTTCACTCGCACCTTCATTCCCGGCGCGCTGCTGGGACTGGCAATCATGCTGACGGCGTGCGGCCAGCCGGCCGGTACGCCGGCGTCGCCGTCCTCGACGCCCACCGCACCCACCGAGGCCCCCAGCCCCAGCAGCTCCCCATCGGTCGCCCCGAGCCCATCGGTCGAGCCGAGCCCGATCGAGGTGGTCGAGCACGAGCTGCCGATGCTCGCGAGCCTGACCGCGGACGCCGACGTGCACACCCTGCCGAGCGCCGACTCCCCGCTGCTGAGCGGCGAGGCCGTCAGCGACCTAAGCATCGTGGAGGAGGTCCGCCTCGAGGTCGGGAACCTCGTGGTCGCGTCGATGGGCCCGGTCTTCGCCGACGGCCGCTCGTGGTACGAGGTGAGCGCCACGGACGGCGGCGGAGATGTGTATTTCGGGCACGGCTGGGTTCCGGGCGAGTCCCTCAGCCCCGAGGGTGACGTTCCCACCGACAGCCGGATGGGGTGGCGATCTACGGCCTCGGCAGCGGCACCGCCGCAAGCGCCGATGTCCCCCTGAACGGCACCCCGGTCACGGTCGGCTTCGCCGGCACGCCGATGCCGGACGACGACGCGTGCGAGCTCGAGGTCACCCTGATCCGCACCGATGGCACCGCCGTCAACGTCGCGACCGAGTCGCTGACCGGCCCCATGGCTGGCGAGCTTGGCGCCAATGAGCTGTCCAGCCTCTTTCAGGAGGAACCCGGCCAGGTCACGCTGCAGGTCAGGACCGATTGCAGCTTCGCCGCAAGCATCACGATGCCGCCGCTCTGATCACTCGGATCGTCCTCGCGGCCGCGGCCGGGGTCCTCGAAGGGGGCCCCGGCCTCTGAGTACCCGCTGACCAATCGCCACGGTCATCCCAGGGGCTTCACGACCATCAGGAACACCATCAGGGCGATGATGCCTTGGAGCGCCCACGCGCCGATGCGGGCGCGCTGATCCTCGACGACGGCGGCCAGCTCCGGTGAAGCGGCGCCGTCCGGACTGGCGAGGGCCGCCTGCTCGAGGCGCGTCACCCACGGATCGGTGATGGTGATCCCGATGGCGATTGCACCGATGAACGCCACGTAGGCGGCGATGAGTCAAGGCCGCAGCAGGTCGATCTGCCCGGTCAGCGCGGCGATGATCCCGAACACCAGTCCGGCGAGGAAGAGGCCGGTCGCGATCGGTCCCGAGAGCGGCTTGACCTTCTCCACGGTCGTACGAATGGCGCGCACGTCTCCGCTCTGGGCGACGCGGCGGACGACGATCTCGCCGCTCACCGCCAGGGCGACGGCGAAGAACATCGAGACCACGTGGAGGTACTTGAAGGCAACGAACGGATCCATCAGTGAAGGCGTCCTTTCTCTATCTGGTGAGTTGCCGCCGCGACCGGCGAGTCCGCAACGGACCGCGCGACCTGCGCGGCCGCGCGGGAGACGTCCATGCCGGCGTCGCGCAACGATCGCCAGGACCCGAACGAGGTGAGCGCAGTGCCGATAGCCACCGAAACGTCATCGGCGGCTGCCCCGAGCGCGGTGGCCACGAGGGCGCGGTGGAGAGCGTCGACGTCGCGCAGCCAGGCATCGACCTCGGGCAGCGTTCGACGGTCGATCTGGAGATGCTCCCAGCCGGATGCCATCTCCTCCCACCAGGTGAACAGCGCCTCCGCCAGGAGCCGGACGCGCTCGCCACGGTCGCGCGCGCCGACGAGCACGGCATCGGTCGGCATCGGGAACAGGTTGTCGCTCAGCTGGCCGCATGCCTGGATGAGGTCCCCCATCCGGGGGAAGTGGTTGAGGACGGTCGCCGGCGACACCCCCGCGCGCCCGGCCACGTCCCGGATGCTCGTGCGCGTGATCCCCTGCTCGTCGTGGAGGGTCAGCGTCGCCTCGAGGATCCGGCGGCGCGTGGCCGTCGCCGAATCGGCTCGCTTTCCGAGCCGGTACGGACGCCGCTTCACCATTTGCGTGAACGCATCGTTCATCCAATATAGGGCGCTCGTCAAGTCCGGCGGCATCGTGTTACAACAGCGCTGAGCCGGTGTCCCCCTGCACGCCGGCCACGTAGCGAGGAGGCACCGATGCCAAAGTTCATGGACGTCCACCACGGGATGCACGGCATCACACCCCAGGCCCTGAAGGACGCTCACCAGGCCGACCTGGACATCCAGGGCGAGGAGGATGTCGACTTCCAGCGGGCCTGGGCCGATCCGGATTCCGGGATGGCGTGGTGCATCTCGGAAGCGCCCAGCGCCGAGGCGGTCAAGCGCATCCACGATCGCGCGGGCCACCCGGCCACGGAGGTCTATCCGGTCCCCGTCGAGGTGTGACGCCGTTCGAGCAGCTCGACTTCATCTACCTGCCGAGCCGCGACGTTGCCGCCGACGTCCGCTACTACACCGATGTGCTGGGAGCGCAGCTGACCTTCGCAGTGGAGGGCATGGGCACGCGCGTCCCAATGGTGCAGCTCACCGAGCAGCCGCCTCGCCTGCTCCTTGCCGGGCACCTGGAGGGCGAACGTCCGGTGGCGGTCTACCGGGTCGCGGACATCGAACAGGCAGCCGAGGAGCTGGAGGCGCGGGGCTGGGAGCGCGGGCACATGCTCGAGATCCCGCACGGCCCGGTCTGCTCCTTCGCGACCCCTGGCGGCCATCGGCTCGCGATCTACCAGCTCACGCGGCCAGAGGCAGGCGAACACTTCGTCGGTCGCCGCGACTTCTGAGATCGCAATGAAGCTGCTGCTCTCGTCATTCGGCCCCTCGCCCGAGCATGACACGGCGCTCGCCGAACTCGTCGGCAAGCCGCTGGGCGAGATCCGGGTGGGGTACATCGAGAACGCGCACGACGTCTACGACGATGCAGGCTCCCTGGCCGAAGGCCGGGAATCACTTCGCGCCAAGGACTATGCCTTCGAGCTGGTGGCCTGCGTGAGTGGCGAACCGATCACCGCGGTCTCCGGGCGCTGCTCGAGCGCTTCGACGCCTTCCTCCTCACCGGCGGCAACCCGTACCACCTTCGATCGCTCATGAAGGTCACCGGGGCGGACGAGATCATCACCGAGCTGGTCGAGGGCGGAGCCGTCTACGCCGGAGCCAGCGCGGCGGCTGTGGTCGCCGGTCCGACGCTTCGACACTTCGACGAGCTGGACGACCCCGCCGAGGCGGAGGAGCTCATCTGGGATGGCCTCGGGCTGACCCACGTCGTCGTCGCCCCGCACGTCGACAACCCGGAGTTCGGCGAGGGGTGCCGCAAGGCGGGTGACCTGTGCGAACGCGACGGCTACACCGTCCAGCGGCTGACCGGCTCGCAGGCCCTGGTCATACATGGCGACGTGCTCCGCACGGACGGGGGCGCCTGAGGCTCAGCCCGCCGGGCCGGTCGCACCAATCACGAGCTGGGCAGCGAGCGCGGCGGCTTCGCGGGTCGAGAGCCCGTGGTCGATGGCGAGGGAGCGCCACGTCCAATAGCTGACGGCGTGCCCCGCCGCGGCGCGCAGGCGACGCGTGGTCGCGCCGGTGGCGTCCGCGTCGGACAGGAGTGCCCCAACCATGCGATCGCTGTTCGCCCGGCGCGCGCGCTGGTTGGACTCTGGCGTGTGGGCGACATCGCGGTAGATCGGGTACAGGTCCTCGCCATTCTCGTGATACCAGCGATAGAGCTCGCCGAGCGCCCGGTGCACGCGCGGCTCGAATGGCGAAGTGTCGCGCCATGCCGCCGGGTCGGGTGGCGGGTGCAGGGAGCGCCAGTGGCTCATGCAGGCACCGAACAGCGCGTCCTTCGACGGGAAGTGGCGATAGAGAGTGATCCGCGTCACCCCCGCCTCCTCGGCCACGGCGCTGAACGATGTCGCGGACGGGCCGACGGTGGTGTGCAGCCGCACGGCGGCCTCGGTGATGCGCTGCCGCGTCTGACCGATCAGATCGGCACGCCGGCGCATTCGGTATGGCCGGGTCATTGATGAACGGACCTGTTCTAACACCTTGACATCCCTGACGTGCTGCAATCAGTAGACGGTACTGTTCACTCGATATGCGGGCATTGCTCATGACCGTCCACGAAGCGCTTCCGGCCGCCACCCTCAAGGTCGTTCATCCAGGTGAAGGACGAGCCGGCCGCTTGGGTCCAGGCGTCGGCGTGCACTTCAAGATCGAAGGCGCGGATACCGGCGGAGCGTTGTCCATCGTCGAGCACCCCTTCGCGGTCGGCGCCCTGGTGCGGCCGCACGTGCACACCCGCGAGGACGAGATCTCGATCGTGCTCGAGGGCGAGATCGGCTTCCGATCCGAGGACCAGGAGGTCGTGCTGCGCCCGGGCGGCTACATCATCAAGCCGCGGAACCAGGTCCACGCCATGTGGAACGCCGGAACTGCGCCCGCCCGCATGATCGAGATCATCTCCCCCGCCGGATTCGAGGGGTTCTTCCGTGGATTCGCGGACCTGAACGATGCCGGACCGATCAACCTCGCCGAGGTCGCATCCCTCGCGGGGCAGTTCGGGCTGCCCTACGCCGATCCGGCGTGGCTCGCCGACGTCATCGCGCGATACAACCTCACTCCGCCCCCTCCCCGTCCGCCCTCCGACTGACCGATCCCCTCGGTCACCGCGGGGTTGCGTTGCGCAGATCGAGAATCCACACTCGGGCACATGGAGCTGGAGCAGCTCCAACGCATCGTCTCCGACCGTGCTGCGGCGTAGAGCGGCGTTAACGAACGAGGGCGGCGAGGCTCCTGCGGCCGTCGATGCCCCGAAGCTCGACCTCTCCACGATCCTCGAATTCGACGCCGGATCCGGCGAGCAGGTCCCGCACCGTCCCCGACACGAGCACATCGCCGGGCCGGGCGATCCCCAGGATGCGTGCCGTCGCGTGCACCGCGATCCCCCGGACCTCGTCACCCTGGAGCTCCACCTCGCCCGCGTGGACCGCCGCGCGCGAGGTCAGGTCGAGGGCTGCTGCCGCGTCGATCATCGCCGCCGCGCCGCGGACTGCGCGCGCCGGACTGTCGAAAAGTACGAAGAAGCCGTCGCCCGTGGTCTGCACCTCGCGGCCTCCGAACC
>JACCWY010000437.1 GCA_013697395.1 Chloroflexota bacterium
GGGTGGGCCTGCCGGGCCGGCCGAGCCCGGTCCACCGGGCGAGCCTGGAGGCCCGCCGCCGCCCGTCGGGCCGGACGGTCCGGTCGGTCCTTCCTTCTCGACCCCGGACTGCCAGTCGATGCGCCTCTCCCCAGCGCGGCAGACGCTTCGCGCCTGGACGATTCGGAAGCGGCCGGTGCGCTCCTTGACGCAGGAGTGGATGTCCACCTCGGGTGCACGGCGCTCGAAGCCCTGCCAGCGAAAGCGGAGCTCCGTCGCCGTGCACGCCTTCCAGGTCCTCACGTAACGGAGTGCACCGGACGTACGGTTGACGCACGAATAGATCAGCGTTCGCGGGTGCTCCGTCGTTCCTGCCGGCCACGTCAGCGCGCGCTCGTTCGCGCGGCACGGTGCGGCCGGCCTCGCGATGCGAAGGACTCCCGTCCGCTCGTCGACGCAGCCTGCGATGGGGCGGAACGTGTCCGCCCTCCCATCGGCGGGATGGAGGGCAGCCGCCGACAGCAAGACGACGGCTCCCACGAGCGTGAGCCACACCCTTCGCATTCGTGAATGGTGGCCGCCCCGCAGGACGACCCCGCATCGTCATGCGCACTTCTAGGCTTTTCCGAGGAAGCACGACGTGCGGACTCGATCGACGCCGACGCCTTGTGGCAGTCCCGGCAGAGGAGTAGATTCGGCTCGAATCCGAAAGAGGGGGAATCATGCGCTGCCGCCCGCTTCGCTTGCTTGCCGTCCTGCTCGTCCTCGGGGTCGCGGCCCTCGCCGCCCAAGTCGGTGCCCTGGCGGACGCGGGCTTACACGGCCCGCCGACCGCGGTTGGAACGGGGGGTGCCGCGGCGACGGTCGACGTGCTCGCGACGCAGGCCGCCGTCCAAACGCTGCGAAACGGTGGCAACGCCGTCGACGCAGCGGTGGCCGCGGCAGCCGTCCTCGGCGTCACCGAGCCGTTCTCGTGCGGGATCGGCGGAGGCGGCTTCATGGTCCTCTACCGCGCGAGCGATGGCAAGGTGACCACGATCGACGGCCGCGAGAGCGCACCTGCTGCGATGCGCCCTGATTCCTTCTGGGAGAACGGAACGCCGCTCCCCTTCAACGACGCACGCTACAGCGGCCTCTCGGTCGGGGTGCCGGGCACCGTCGAGACGTGGGAGGTAGCGCTCGAGCGCTACGGCACGATCTCGCTCGCGGACGCTCTCGAACCGGCGATCCGCGTCGCGCGTGACGGCTTCGTCGTCGACCAGACCTTCTTCGAGCAGACGCAGGGCAACGTCGACTACTTCAACGACATCCCGGCGACCGCTGCGCTCTACCTCGACCCGGACGGCACGCCCCACGACGTCGGCACCGTCTTCCGCAATCCCGACCTCGCGGGCGCGTATGCGCGCATCGCGCATCTCGGGGCGAAAGGCTTCTACCGCGGGGTAGTGGCAAACACGCTCGTCAAGACCGTGCAGCGCCCGGTGGTGTCCCCGACGGCCAATCACATATGGCGGCCGGGCCTCCTCACCATGCGCGACCTGCACACCTACGAGGCCCCGGAGCGCGCTCCGGCGCACGTCACCTACCGCGGGCTCGACGTGTTCGGCATGGGCCCGCCCTCGAGCGGCGGGTCGACCGTGGGCGAGGCGCTGAACATCCTCGAGGGCTTCCCACTCTCGACGATGACTCGCGAGGCCGCGCTGCACTACTTCCTCGAGGCCTCGCGCTACTCGTTCGCCGACCGAGGCGCCTATCTCGCCGATCCGGCGTATTTCGACGTCCCGCTGACGGGGTTGCTCTCGGATGGTTTCGCGGCCACGCGTCGCGCCCTGGTCACGGCGACAGCCGCAACGAGCCCGGTCGCGCCGGGGAACCCCTATCCGTTCAACGGCGGCGGCGCCTCGAGTGTCCACGCGTCGACGACAACGACGCGGGCGGGGACGACGACGCACCTCACCACCGCCGACCGATGGGGCAACGTCGTCTCGTACACGTTCACGATCGAGTCCACCGGCGGCGCCGGCCTCGTCGTTCCGGGGTACGGGTTCCTCGCGAACAACGAGCTCACGGACTTCAACTACGACTCGCTCACCCACCCGAACCGGGTGGAGGGCGGCAAGCGACCACGCAGCTCGATGAGCCCGACGATCGTGCTTCGCGACGGCGACCCGCTGCTCGCGGTCGGCTCGCCGGGCGGGTCGACGATCATCACGACCGTCCTCCAGATCCTGATCGACCGGCTCGATCTCG
>JACCWY010000445.1 GCA_013697395.1 Chloroflexota bacterium
GTCTCGAGCAGCGCCTTCGAGGGGATGCAGCCGCGGTTCAGGCACGTCCCGCCGAGGCGGTCGCGCTCGACGAGGCCGACGCTGAGCCCGAGCTGGGCGGCGCGGATGGCACCGACGTAGCTCATGCCCCCGCCGAGGATGAGCAGGTCGAATCGTTGCGGTTCGGCCATCGGTCTCAGGCCACCGTCGTTGCCGGCCGTGCGGCGTCGGCGACGAACGGCGTCCCCTCGTGCTCGCCCAGGCGCCGGCGCCAGCCGTCCGGGACGGGCATCGGGCGGGCGGCGGCGTAGTCGTACGTGACGAGCACCGTCTGCACCTCGCCGACCAGACGGCCGTCCGGGCCCGCCGTCATGCGATGGCGCATCCCGAAGCTGGTGTGACCGATCCGGTCGACTCGGGTCTCGACGGTCACCTCCTCGCCGAACTCGATCGGCGAGCGGTAGTCCAGCTCCACGCGCGCCAGGATGAGCGGAAGGCGATCGAACCCCGTGTCGGGCTGCAGGACGTCGAGCAGGTAGCGGATCCGCGCGAGCTCGACATAGCTGAAGAAGACCGCGTTGTTTACGTGCCCGAAGGCATCGATGTCGCGGAAGCGCACCTGCAGGGCCGTGCGGTGGCGGAACTCATCGGTCACGGGGCGCCATTCTAGCGGAGGGTCACGGGTTGATGGCCGGAGCGCACCGTCCGTACGTCTCCACGGTGCGGTCGATCGCCCCGTTCACGGATGCTGCGCGACCGTGACCGCCTTTCTCAGAAGCTCCTCGTCCACGGTCAGCAGCGGGATGTTGAGTGCGGATGCCAGCGCGGCATAGCTCGCATCCGGCCCGCCAAGACCCTCTGCGAGCCATGCCGCCAGCTCGGCGACCGGCGGATCGCGCAGCTCGAACCCGAGGTGCCCCAGCTCGGTGGCAAGGTGCGCCAGGCGGTCCGCCGGCCAACCCATGCGCCGCGCGGCAACATCAAGGATCTCGAGCGGGAGAGTCCGGGGCGCGACGATCGCCAGCGCACCCCGCTCGTACTCGGCCCGCAGGGCTCGAGCCGGACCGGACGCACCGGTGAACCACCCGAGAATCAGGGCACTGTCGGCCACGACCCGCCTCACCTGCGACCTCGAAATTCCCGGATCGCGCCCGCGTGGTCGAAGTCCGGGACGTTGGCGAAGAGCCCGTCGAGCGCCTGGAGCGCGGCCGTCACGACGGGATCGAGCCTGGACGATTCGCCGGCGCCGATGTCGCGGACGGCGAGGTCGGCCAGGTAGCCGCTCCGGGTCAGGCCTCGTCGGGTCGCGGCTCGGTCGACGCGGGCCAGCAGCCGCTCGTCGATGGAGATCAGGACCCGCCGTGCTGGCACGCTCGGGAGTATGACGGATCCCGAACATCCCACGGCTCTAGAGTGCCTCGCCGATGCGGCCGATGAGGCCGGCCAGCAGCGTCGTCCTCGGCACCACGCTGGTGAGGTCGAGCCACTCGTCGACGCTATGATCGTCGCCGCCGATCGGCCCGAGACCGTCGAGCGTCGGCAGCCCCATCGCTGCCGTGGTGTTCGCGTCCGATGCGCCCCCGGTGGCCGCGTCCTTCAGGTCGAAGCCGAGCTCGGCGGCGATCGAAGCGGCAAGCGCGACAAGCCTCCCCGTGGCCTCCGTTCGCTCCATGGGCGGATGGCCGGCGGTCCGACGCAGGCTGACAGTGACACCGTCGACGGTCGGGGATGCGGCGATGCGCTCGACCTCGGCCGCGGCCGCCTCGAACGCGTTGACGGTGGCGGCCCGCACGTCGACCTGCAGCTCGCAGCGCTCGGCCACGACGTTCGGCCGTGTTCCGCCGTGGATGACACCGGCGTTGACCGTGACCGTCGGCCAACGGCCGTTCATCGCATGGAGTGCGAGCACCTGGTGCGACGCCTCGAGGATCGCGGACCGGCCCTTCTCCGGCTCGACCCCGGCATGCGCCGCGCGGCCGACGACCTCGACGTGGTAGTCGGCAATTCCCTTCCGCGCGCCGACGATGTCGCCGTTGGCACGCGCGCACTCGAGCACGAGGGCGACGTCGTGGTCGGAGGCGAGCGCGCGGATGGCCGGCGTGCTGAACGGTGAGCCGATCTCCTCGTCCGGGTTGGCGACGAAGGTGACGGCCGGCCGCGTGCCGGCCTCGATGAGTGCGGAGATGGCATGCAGCCCGCTCAGGAGCCCGGCCTTCATGTCTGTCACGCCCGGGCCGGTGGCGCGATCGCCACTCGACCGATACGGGCGTGCCGCGGCCGTGCCCGGGTCGAAGACCGTGTCCATGTGGCCGATCAGCAGGAGGCGGGGACCGTCGCCGGCAACCCGCCCGATGACGAGATCGCCGAGCCGGCGGCCCCCATCGTTGGGGTGGTGTGACAGGCGCTCGACATGTGCGCCGATCTCGCGCAGCGCGTCGGCCACGACGTCGGCGACCCGGTTGACGCCGTCGGGCGTGTACGACCCGCAGTCGACGTTGACGAGCATCGCGAGCTCAGCCAGGTAGCGCGGCAGGCGCACGTCGATGATGCGGCGCAGCGCGGTGAGGTCTGGCATGAGGACCAATATACTCAGGCCCATGCCGCCTAACGCCGGGCAGCGCGATGGCGACGTCGAGCTGGTCGAGCTCCGTATCCTGGATGGTCCGAATCGGTTCTTCACGCGCCCCGCGGTGAAGCTTGAGTTCGTCGGTGCCCAGCCTGGGCAGGCGGCCGAGGCGGCAGCCAGCGCGGCGCTGGCCGTCAAGCGCCTCTCCCTGGCGCTCGACCTGCCGGAGCCGCGGATGACGATGCGGCACTCCTTCGACCGGCTGCGCACGGCCTTCGCCTTCCCGTGGCGGCGCCGGACGATCAGCCAGGCCATCGGCAGCGCCGCGGCACGCCTGGCGCTGGGGCGATCGACCGACCGCCGCGAGCTTGCCGGGCTGCGGGCAACGGCGCTCGGCCCGTTGCCGCACCTGCCGAAGGCGCACATCCCGATCGTTGCCATCACCGGCACGAACGGGAAGAGCACGACGACGCGGCTGATCTCCCACATCGCATCGCAGGCCGGCCGCAAGGTCGGGATGACCAACTCGGACGGGATCTACGTCCGCAATGAGCTCATCGAGGCCGGGGACTGGACCGGCTTCGGCGGGGCGGGTCGCGTGCTCGCAGAGCCCGGGCTCGACCTGGCGGTGCTCGAGACGGCGCGCGGCGGCATCCTGCTGCGCGGCGTCGGCTACGCGGCGAACGACGTCAGCGTCGTGACGAACGTGACGGCCGACCACCTGGGGCTGCAGGGAATCGACACGGTCGACGAGCTGGCAGAGGTGAAGGGCACGATCGTGCGCATCACGAAGCGCGACGGCTGGGCCGTGCTGAACGCCGACGACCACCGCGCATGGGCGATGCACCGCCGCACCAGGGCCAACCTCTACGTCTTCAGCCTCGAGCCTCGGTCCGCGCGCGTGGAGCGCGTCCTGGACGAGGGCGGCCGCGCCGCCGTGCTGGAGGATGACGTCCTCGTGCTGCTCGGGGCCGGAAGGCGGCCGCGCCGCCTCGCCCCTGCTGCAGAGCTGCCCGTGACCGTGGCCGGCCTGTCGCGCTTCAACGTCGCCAACGCCCTGGCGGCGGCGGCGGCCTGCGATGCGCTGGGGCTCTCGACGGCGCGCATCGCCCGCGGACTGCGCTCCTTCGCCCAGGACGCGGCCTCGAACCCGGGGCGGCTCAACCTGTTCGAGCGCCGTGGGACCTACGTCGTCATCGACTTCGCGCACAACGAGGCGGGCCTGCGCGGCCTGCTCGACGTGGCCCGCGCGGTGGCAGGACGGCACCGGGTGCGGCTCGCCTTCGGGACGGCCGGCGACCGGACGGACGAGATCCTGACCGCGCTCGGCGTCCTGGCGGGCGGTGCGGACGACCTCGTCATCGCCGAGAAGCGTCACTACCTGCGCGGCCGCACGCTGGAGGGGATGAACGAGCTCATGCGGGCCGGCGCTCGCCGGGGCGGTTACACCGGCGAGATCGAGGCGCACCCGACCGAGGCCGACGCGCTGAAGGCGCTCCTGAGCCGTGCCCGGCGCGGCGACGTGTGCGCCGTGATGGCGCACGTCGAGCGAGCCGAGCTGTTCGCGTGGCTGGAGGCCGAGGGATTCACGTCGGTGGGCACCGATCGGCTGCGCGAGGTGATCGGGAACTAGGCCGGCGTCGCTCGGCCGCCATCGGCGGACCGGAGCGTTACAGCTCCAGGTCGACCTCGTCCTCCGCGCCGATGACGCCGACCACGGCACGCAGACCTTCGGTCTCGCTGGCCGCCCCGTGCTGGCGCCGCTGGAGCTCCTTCCAGACCTGGTTCGCATGGTCGACGCACACGACGACCACGTCGCCATCGCGCGCGATGTCGAGTGCATGGCGGGTCGCCTCGAGCTCGTCGAGGACGGTCGTGATCGTCTCGACACGAGATACGGCGGCGCCTCGCACGCCCTTCTCGATGAGCGTGGCGGTGCCGCCCCGTGGGCGGCCGCGGTTGTTCTCGTCCTCGCGGATGACGATCTCGTCGAAGTACGCCGCGGCGGCCCGCCCCAGCTCCACGATGTCCTCGTCGCGTCGGTCGCCGGCGGTGGCGATGACGGCGATGCGCCGGCCGGTCACGGGCGCGCGGGCGCCGCCCGCCGACGGCTGGGTAAGGCGGTCGACGAACTCGCCCACCGCGCGCACGGCGGGCGGGTTGTGGGCGTAGTCGACCACGACGCGGTAGCCGTCGAGCTCGAACATGTTGAGCCGGCCGGGAGCCATGTAGTACGACGTCGTGAAGGTGCGCAGCCCCTGGCGGATGTCGTGGAGATGCGCGCCGGCTGCCCATGTCGCCGCCGTGGCGGCGAGGGCGTTCTGCACGTTCATGCGCGCCCGGCCCTCGAAGGTGGCCGGGATGAGGTGGGTCCAGACCAGCGACATCGACTTGCGACCCTGGCGCAGCACGATCATCTCGCCGTTCCGTCCCTGCTCGAGGGTCACCGCGCGCCGCCCGCGTGAGGCCTGGAACTTCAGGCGCTCGTTCTCCGGGTCCATGCTGAAGTAGATGACCGATCCCGAGCAGGCGCGGGCCATTGCGGCAACCAGCGCGTCATCGGCGTTGAGGACCGCGACGCCATCGCGGGGGACGGCCTCGACCACCACGCGCTTCACGTCCGCCAGCTGCTGGATGCTGTCGATGCCACCCAGCCCGAGGTGGTCGCCGGTGACGTTGAGGACGACCGCAACGTCATTGCGCTGGTAGCCGAGGCCCTCGCGCAGGATGCCGCCGCGCGCGACCTCGAAGACGGCGAAGTCGACGGTCGGGTTCTGGAGGACCATGGAGGCGGACTTCGGGCCGGATGCATCGGCACGGCGCACGATCCGGCCGTCGACATAGATGCCATCGGTGCTCGTCAGCCCGACCTTGCGGCCCATGCCCTTCATGACGTGGCTGATCATCCGTGCCGTCGTCGTCTTGCCGTTCGAGCCGGTCACGGCCACGATCGGAATGCGCGCGTCGGCGCCCGGCGGGAAGAGCATGTCGATGACCGGCTTGGCCACGTACTGCGACTCGCCCTCGGTGGGGTGGGTGTGCATCCGGAAGCCGGGGGCAGCGTTGACTTCCACGATCCCGCCACCGGTCTCGCGCACCGGGACGCTGACATCGGGGCAGATCAGGTCGATGCCCGCGATGTCGAGGCCCACGACGCGCGCCGCCAGCTCGGCGAGCTCCACGTTGTCGGGATGCGCCTCCTCGGTGCGGTCGATGCTGATGCCGCCGGTGCTCATGTTGCCCGTGCGCTTGAGGTACACGCGCTGGCCCCGAGGCGGGACGTCGGACAGCTCGAATCCCTGTTCGCGCGCATAGGCGATCGACTCGTCGTCGAGCTTGATGCGGGTCAGCACCTTCTCGTGCCCGATGCCGCGCCTCGGGTCGGCGTTCGTTGCTTCGACGAGATCGGTCACGCTGTGCCGGCCGTCGCCGTCGACGTGGGCTGGCACGCGCTGGGCCACGGCACGGAGCACGCCGCCGATGACGAGGCACCGATAGTCATTGCCGATCAGGAACGACTCGACGACGACGGAGCCGCCGCGGCTCTGGCTGCGCGCAATGCGATACCCGTCCCGCACGGCGTCATCGTCGGCAAGGTTGAGCATGACGCCGCGCCCGTGGTTGCCGTCGAGCGGCTTGACCGCCACCGGCAACCCGATGCGCACGGCCGCGGCCACCGCGGCGTCCTCGTCGCGCACCACCTCGGCGCGCGGCACGGGCACGCCGGTGGCCGCCAGCAGCCGGTTCGTCAGCTTCTTGTCGCCGGCGATGTCGACACCGAGCGAGCCGGTCTGGCTCGTCATCGTGGCGCGGATGCGCTTCTGGTGGACGCCATGGCCGAGCTGCACGAGGGACTGGTCGTTGAGGCGAATGGACGGGATGTCGCGCAGTGCCGCCTCGTCCAGGATGGCCTGCGTCGAGGGTCCGAAGGCGGCCCGCTCGCTGAGCAGGATCAGCTGCTCGAGCTGCGCCCGGAAGTCGAAACCCGGCTCCGCCTCGACGAGGTGGTTGACGAGCCGCACGGCCAGCTTGCCGGCGGCCATCCCGACGGCTTCTTCGCCGAACGTGTAGACGACGTGGTAGCGACCGGGCTCGCCGGTGCCACGCGTCTTGCCCCTGCCGACTTCGGTTCCCGCCTCGCGCTGGAGCTGGAGCGCGATGTGCTCGGCCACATGGCCGACCCAGGTGCCATTGTGGAGGCGGTCCTCGAATCCGCCGACGCGGCCGGTGCCGCAGGTGTGCTGGCCGACGCCGGGAAGCATCTCGAGCAGTGCCTCCACGAAGCCGGGAATCGTGTTCGACGGAAAGTGCTCCAGCACCCCGAGGTCGACGATCAGCTTGATGGCCGGTTCGTAGTTCCAGTAGTTCGGCCCGCGGTAGACGCGCGTCTCGGCGATCTTCAGCTCGGCGCGCGGCATGGAGCCGGGGGGAGGCACCGGGACGGCGCGCCTGCGCCCCGCCGTCGATCGCCTGGGTGGCGCGCTCACTCGCTCGCCTCCTTGCTCATGCGCCGCGATCGATAGGCACGACGGGCGGCGCGCTCGGGGGCAGCGTCGTCGGCGCCTTCCGCGGCGATGCGTCGGATGAGGCGGCGAGTCTGGTTGGTGGCGGCCTGGAGGCTCGCCAGCTCGCGGTCGGTGGCGCTGACAGGACGCAGCGGGGCCATCAGCTTGCGCTTGCGGATGTCGAACCGATAGCCCGACGGGAGCGAATGCAGGGTCACGCCCGACACCATGATCGGCCGGTGGCGCTTGACCTCGTACGCATCGGTCTGGAGCTGTGCGGGGTCGATGATCGTGACCGAGCCCTTGCCGATGACCTCGAGGATCCCGTTCGGGCTCACGAGGGCGGCGGTGTCCTCGTCGATCCCGATCCCGAGCAGGGCGGGAGACTGCGCCACGAGGGCCAGCAGCCGCCCGAACCGGTTGCGCTGCTCGAAGTGCTGGTCGATCAGGACGCCGGGCAGCAGCCCCAGGCCGGCGCTCATCTGCGTCATGCGCTGCTTCGGCGTCGCGCCACTCGTGCCGAACGCGACCATGTGGCTGGCGATGGCCGACGCCCCTGCGCTCGTGCCGGCCACCATCGCCCCGCGCCGATGGCGTTCGATCAGGGCCTTGCCGAGCAACGTGCCGCCGATCACGCTCGACAGGCGAAGCTGGTTGCCGCCGGTCATGAAGATGGCCGTGGCGTCGTCGAGCATCGACACGAGGCGCCTGTCATTGGCATCGTCGCGCACGAGCGGGCGCATGCCGTGCACGTCCCCGATCCCGAGCTGGCGGAAGAGCGACAGGTAGAGGTCGGTGGCCTCGTCGCCGAGGGACGAGGCGGTCGAGATGATGACGATCCGCGCGTCGCTGCCGCCGGCCAGCGCGACGAAGCGCGCCAGGATCTGGCGCTGGCGGAGCTTGTCCTCGGCTCCGCCGATCATGAGCAGGTGACCGGCCCGGGCCTGCCCGGGGCTGGGCGTGGCAGGCATGCCGCGCAGCATAGCGAACTGAGGCAGGCAGAGCCTCACGCTAGACTCGGTCGGATGTCAACGACCGCGCCCGCCCGCTCGGAGATGCGCGACTACTACGAGGTCCTGGGCGTGGAGCCGTCCGCGTCGAGCACCGCGCTGCGCGTCGCCTTTCGCGACGCCGTCCTACGCCACCATCCGGACCGCGCGCCGTCGTCGGAGGTCGCCACGCGGCGGACATCGATCCTCAATCGAGCCTGGGCCGAGCTGCGCGACCCGTTGCGCCGGCTGCACTACGACCATGCGCTCGAGGCAGGTCGGGCCGAGACGCTCGACTGGCCGCTCGACCAGGGCGAGGCACCGCGCATCCGGCGGCGCCACTCTCGCCGGTTCGATCCGGACGAGCCCAGCCCGTGGCACCAGCCGCAGTGGCGCTCGTCCGCAGGCTTCCGCGTGCCGGCCGAGGTCTTCATGGCCGGACCGGCCGCGCAGGAGCGCTGGATCGTCGAGAACCACATCGCCGGAGAGGACTGGCGCGAGCACACCGAGCGCTATTGGCTGCGTTTCGCCGCGCGGCACTACGCCGAGCGAGGGCGGGTCGCGGACTGGCTCGGTGCCCTGGAGCGGATCGTCGCGCAGGAGCCACCGCTGGCCGAGATCGTGGACGCGAACCTGCGGGACGCGTACATCGCCGCGGGCGAGGAGCTGCGCGGCGCAATCACGCTGCGGACGATCGCGGAGCGTCACCCGCCCGGATCGTCGCGGCGTCATTGGGCCGAGCGCGAGCTGCGCGTCATGCTCGGCGTGTACCGCGACGCGCATGTCCGGCGTGGCCCGGCGGCACGTCGCGCCGAGAACGCCGAGCTGCTCCTCAACTTTCTCGAGTCACTCGAGGTGGAGCCGAGCTTCACCGACTACCGGGCCGCGATCGTTGCGCACAAGCGCACAGGCAACATGGGAAGGGCGGCAGAGCTGGTGGAGCGCGTGATGGCGGCCCCGGTGCCCGAGCCGGGCCGGTGGTTCAGCCTCATCCAGCTCCTGACCGAGGCCGGACAGCTCGACCGCGCCTCAGCGCTGCTGGCCGAGATCGCCCGCGGCGAGCGGCCGGCCGCGCTCGACCCGCG
>JACCWY010000448.1 GCA_013697395.1 Chloroflexota bacterium
TGGCCCGCAAGCGAGCGGAGGGCAAGAGCTGGCGCGAGGCGCTGCGCTGCCTGAAACGGCATCTGGCGCGTCGGGTGTATCGGCTCCTCGAAGCGCCGATCGCCTCGGCCGAGATGGCCGCTTGACACGATAGGAGCTTGCCAATGAGTGGCTGTTAGCCCCACCTGCGAACCAAGAGAGCCGGGCTCAGCAGCCGTGAGCGTGGCGCGTGCTAGCATCAGCGTCCCATGGCGCAACTGGCCCGCTTCTCGCCTGCCGCCGTCGTGCAACGCATCACGCGCGGCGGCGAGTCCGCGGATGAGGCTGCCCACACGATCGACCAGATCGTGGCCGAGGCGCAACGTCACCGGCCGAACGTCGACGGAAACCTGATCCGGCGAGCGCACGAGGCCGCCGTCGCCGCGCACGAGGGACAGATGCGCAGCTCTGGCGAGCCGTACATCACGCACCCGATCGAGGTGACGCACTACCTGGCCACGCTCCAGATGGACGCGGAGACGCTGGCGGCCGCCCTGCTGCACGACGTTCCCGAGGACACCGACATCCAGATCGCCGACCTCGAGAAGCGCTTCGGCCGCGAGGTGGCGCGGCTCGTGGATGGCGTCACCAAGCTCTCCAAGTTCGGCAGCGCGCGGACGATGGAGGAGCAGCAGGCCGAGAACATTCGCAAGATGTTTATGGCCATGGCGGAGGACGTCCGGGTCGTCATCATCAAGCTCGCCGATCGCCTCCACAACATGCGCACGCTCCAGTTCCTGCCGGCGGACAAGCAGCAGCGCATCGCGCGCCAGACGATGGAGATCTACGCACCGCTCGCGCATCGACTCGGCATGTGGCAGATCAAGTGGGAGCTGGAGGACCTGTCGTTCAAGTACCTGGAGCCGGACAAGTACCGCCAGCTCGTCGAGATGCTCACCGACCGGCGTCGGGCGCGCGAGAGCTTCGTCAACAAAAGCATCGGCATCCTTCGCAAGGAGCTGGCCAAGGTCGGGATCACGGCCGAGATCAGCGGGCGTCCGAAGCACCTGTACTCGATCGCCAAGAAGATGGAGCGCAAGGGCTCCGAGTTCACCGAGATCTACGACCTGCACGCCATCCGCGTCCTCGTGGCGGAGGTGAAGGACTGCTACGCCGCATTGGGGGTCGTGCACTCCCTGTGGCGACCGGTGCCCGGGCAGTTCGACGACTACATCGCCATGCCGAAGGCGAACATGTACCAGTCACTGCACACCGCGGTCATCGGTCCGGAGGCGAAGCCGCTCGAGGTGCAGATCCGCACCTACCAGATGCACGAGGTCTCGGAGGCCGGCATTGCGGCACACTGGCGCTACAAGGAGGGCAGCCGCGGCGACCGTCGCTACGACGAGAAGCTGGCCTGGGTGCGTCAGCTGATCGACTGGCAGCGCGAGGTCAGCGACGCCACCGAGTTCGTCGAGGGCATCAAGCTCGACGTCTTCCAGGACCAGGTCTTCGTGTTCACGCCCAAGGGCGACGTCAAGGACCTGCCTGCGGGGGCGACGACGCTCGACTTCGCCTACCGGATCCATACCGATGTCGGGCATCGCACGATCGGCGCGAAGGTCAACAACCGGCTCGTTCCGCTCGACTACCGGCTGCGGAACGGCGACATCGTCGAGATCGTGACCACGAAGGCGGCACACGGGCCGTCGCGGGACTGGATGAACATCGTGCGCACCAGCCACGCGAAGGAAAAGATCCGGGCCTGGTTCAAGCGTCAGCAGCGCGACGAGAACATCGCGCAGGGCAAGGACCTGCTCGACCGCGAGCTGCGGCGCCTGGCGCACGAGACGCTGTCCGGCATCGATGCCGCCAAGCTGACCGATCTCGCCGCCCAGCACCGCTACAAGGAGCTCGACGACTTCTACGCAGCCATCGGCTATGGCGCGGTGAGCTCGGCGTCGGTCGTCAGCAAGCTGGAGATCCACGACGACGCGGCGATCACGCTGCCCGAGGAGGCGCCGCCCGCGTCGCCTTCGACGACCGGCGTGAAGGTGAAGGGCGTCGGCGACCTCCTGGTGCGCTTCGCGAAATGCTGCTCGCCGATCCCCGGCGACGAGATCACCGGCTACGTGACGCGCGGCAAGGGCGTGACTGTCCATCGGGCATCGTGTCCATCGGTCCTCTCGGAGCGGGACATCGAGCGCCTGATCGACGTCGAGTGGGAGCTGGTCGGCCAGCAGACCTATCCGATCACCGTCCGCATCACCGCGCTCGACCGGCCGGGACTGCTCAACGAGGTCACGAACGTGGTGGCCGAGGACAAGGTCAACATCGTGGCCGCCTCGGTCGCCACCCACCCCGACGGGACGGCGGTCATCACCGCCACGTTCAAGGTCATCTCGCTCCAGCAGCTCGCCCGCGTCCTGACCAAGATCGAGCGGCTGCGGGACGTGACGTCCGTCAGCCGGGCGGCGCGCTGAGTGCCGCCGCAGGGTCGGGCTGGCGGACTGAACGGGCAGCGCGATGGAGGTTGGTGATGAAAGGCGACCGAGTCGAGGCCGTGGTGGACACGGGACAGGGCGGCACCCAGACGTTCGAGATCGTGGCGACGCGGGCCGGTCGGCGGATCGAGGTCACGACGGCGCGGGGCATCGTCGAAGTCAGCGAGGTGACCCGCAGCGGCACCCCCGTCCGCACCGGTCGCTTCATGGCCAGCAGGTTGATCGCGCTCGTCGAGCACCCGGCCGCCGAGGGTCGGGATGCCCGGGTGGATGTCCAGACGCGGCGTCGAATCGGTACGGGCGAGCCGTAGGGCTCTTGCACCCGCGGTTCCGCAACCTGAGCTGCCGGCGACATGAGATCGACGAGCGAGCCGGCGCTCGGTCGCATTCGGCCCCTGTGGCTGTCGTGGCCTGATGTCCACACCATCGTCGGTCGGGGCCGATAGACTCGGCCCGAATGACCCGCCAGATCAGCGCGCCGCGCGGCACCCGCGACCTCCTTCCCGAGGAGACGCCGGCGTGGGACCGGGTGGAGGCAGTGGCTCGCGATCTCAGCCGGCGCTACGCCTTCGAGCGGATCGACACCCCGCTCTTCGAGCGGGTCGAGCTCTTCGCTCGCGGCCTCGGCGAATCGTCCGACGCCGTCGAGAAGGAGATGTTCCGGGTGGCCGGCGCGAAGGGCAGCGAGGAGGACGCGGCGCCGTGGGCGCTGCGGCCTGAGCCGACCGCCGGCATCGTGCGGGCGTACATCGAGCACGGCATGCACGTGCGGCCGGGACCGCTGCGGCTGTCCCTGATCGGTCCGATGTTCAGGTACGACCGGCCCCAGGCGGGTCGCTTCCGACAGTTCAGCCAGTGGGACGTCGAGGTCATCGGTGACGCCGGTCCGGCTGTCGACGCCGAGCTCATCGAGCTCGGGCAGCGCTTCTTTGCGGAAGTCGGCCTCGCCGATGTCGCCGCTTACGTCAACTCGATCGGCGACGCCACCTGCCGTCCTGCCTACCGGGAGGCGCTGATCGCGTACTTCGCCGCTCACGATGGGCGACTGACGGAGGATTCGCGGCGTCGCCTGCACGTCAATCCGCTGCGGGTCCTGGACGACAAGGAGCTCGCGCCCGACGTGGCCGACGGCGCGCCGCGCGGCGTCGACCATCTATGCGACGCCTGCCGCGAGCACTTCGAGGCCCTCCTGGCGCTGCTCGACGCGCTCGGGGTGCGCCACGAGATCGACCATCGGCTGGTGCGCGGCCTTGACTACTACACGCGCACCGCGTTCGAGTTCTACGTGGCCGGGCGCGAGGGCCAGCAGCAGGCGCTCGGCGGGGGCGGGCGCTACGACGGCCTGGTCGAGCTGCTGGGCGGGCGGCCGACGCCCGGGATCGGCTTCGGCATCGGCCTCGACCGGACGATCCTGGCCATGGAGGAGCAAGGGGTGGCGCCGCGCACGCGACCGCCTCTCGTTGCGGTGCTCGGACCCGGCGACGACCATGACCGCCGGCTCCGCGTCGCGGCGTCGCTGCGGGAGGCCGGGGTGGCGGTGAGACCGGACGGGTCGTCACGCAAGCTCGGGAAGCAGCTCGAGTCGGCCTCGAAGGCCGGCGCGCGGTGGGCGGTCATCCTCGGTGACGGCGACGCGCTCGCCCTGAAAGACCTTGCCAGCGGCAACCAGCGCGATGCGATCTCGATCGAGGAGGTCGCGGCAGCCGTCAGCGAATGAGGCCGTTGGCGACGGTGATCGTCGCGCTCGCCACGAGGCCCATGAGGGTGACCATGGCCAGCACCCCGACGGTGTAGCCGAACGCGTAGCGCCGAGGCCGATCACCGAGCTCGATTCGCACGGCGGCCAGCGGACCGATCACGTCTCCGTCGGAGATCGCCGCCCGGCGCGCCTCGGCGGCCGCCAGCATCACCCGTGCGGCGAGGCGCCACTCGTCGTCATCGATGTCTGCCAGCGCGGCGCGCATCGCGTCGCGGTCGCCGGGCTGGTCCGACCACAACGCGACCCACTCGGCCAGCGCCGCGCGCTCGAACCGCTGCCACGACGTGTCGATGGGGAGCACCGCAAGGCGCTCGCGGGCCTCGTCGAGCTGGCCGTTCGCTGCCAGCAGCTCGACGCGGAGCGGCCGTAGGCCCATCGTGTCGGGAAGCGCGTCCACGATCGCCGGCGTCGCGCGGGGGAGCTCCGTGAGCCGGTGGCCGAGCTCGGCCTGCCAGCGCTCGGTCTCCCAGCCGTTGAGCCAGGTCATCACATCGCTCGCTCGCCGCACCCCGGCCGGCTGGATGAGGAGCCACAGCGATGCCATGACGGCCGCGAAGACGCCCGCACCGACGACCTGCCGAAGCGGCGTGGCGAGGATCGGGGCAAGCCAGGCATCGGCCAGGTAGGAGGCCACCAGTCCACCGGCGAGCCCAACGGCGGCCGGGCGGATCGGTCCGATCGACTCGGCGCGCCGGAAGGCCTGTCGCAGCGCCCGCGATCGGTCCGGTCGAGCGAGGTCCGTGGCCATGCCGGCCGCAGCATGACACGCCGCCGCTGATGTCCTCGCCCCATCGGCTACCATTCACGCTCCCATGAGCACCGCCTTCCGTACCCAGACCTGCGGCGAGCTGCGGGCGGAGCACGTCGGCCAGCGCGTGGCGCTCGCCGGCTGGGTGCACCGGCGTCGCGACCATGGGCACCTCGCCTTCTTCGACCTGCGCGATCGCCATGGGATCACCCAGGTGGTCACGAACGCGGAGGACGCGGCCGACGCGCATGCGGCGGCCGAGCCGGCCCGCAACGAGTGGGTCGTGCAGGTGGAGGGGACGGTGCGTCATCGGCCCGAGGGCACGACCAACGCCGAGCTCGCCACCGGCGAGATCGAGGTCGCGGTGGATCGGTTCGCCGTGCTGAACCCCTCGAAGGTGCCGCCCTTCTACATCAACGAGGAGCAGCCCGGCCTGGACGAGACGCTGCGCCTGAAGCATCGGTACCTCGACCTTCGTCGCCCGCCAATGCAGCAGCGCATGCTCCTGCGCGCACGCCTGGCATCCGCCATCCGAAGGGCGCTGGAGGACGAGGAGTTCGTCGAGATCGAAACGCCGCTGCTGATCCGCAGCACTCCGGAGGGCGCCCGCGACTTCGTCGTGCCGTCGCGGGTGCAGCCCGGGCACTTCTACGCCCTCCCGCAATCCCCACAGCAGCTCAAGCAGATCCTGATGGTGGCCGGCTACGACCGCTACTACCAGCTTGCTCACTGCATGCGCGACGAGGACACTCGCAAGGACCGTGGTCCGGAGTTCACCCAGATCGACATCGAGATGAGCTTCGTGACCGAGGACGACGTGATGGCCGCGGTCGAGCGCATGGCCACCCGCGTCTCCAGGGAGGTCCTTCCGGAGCGGCCGATCCTGCACGAGCCCTTCCCGCGCATCACCTACGCCGAGGCCATGGCCCGCTATGGATCGGACAAGCCCGACATTCGCTTCGGGATGGAGCTGGTCGACCTGACCGAAACCGTGCGCGAGGTCGACTTCCGCGTCTTCGCCGAGCCGATCGCCGCCGGCGGGGCGGTGTTCGCCATCTGCGCTCCCGGTTGCGCCGACTACACCCGCAAGCAGCTGGACGAGCTGATCGACCTCGCCAAGCGGCACGGTGCGAAGGGCCTCGTGCACCTGTCGGTGCAGCCGGACGGCTCGCTCCACGGGCCGGCGGCGAAGTTCCTCGCGGGCCGCGAGACGGACCTGCTGGCTGCCGTGGGGGCATCGGCGGGAGACCTCGTCCTCATCGTCGCCGATGCGGACCGGATCGCCGGCGCCGAAGCGCTCGGGCATGTCCGGCTGGCCATGGGCGACGCGTTGGGCCTGCGCCAGCCCGGTGTCCTGGCATACGTCTGGGTCCACCGCTTCCCGATGTTCACCTGGGAGGAGGATGGCCAGCGCTGGGACGCCACGCACAACCCGTTCAGCGCTCCCGTGCCGGACGACGTGCCCCTCATGGAGTCGGATCCGGGGGCGGTTCGTGCGCAGCAGTACGACCTGGCCCTCAATGGCTGGGAATGTGGCGGGGGATCGGTCCGCATCCACCAGCGCGAGCTGCTCGAGCGGGCGTTCGCATTGATGGGCCATACGCTCGAGGGCATGCGCGACCAGTTCGGCGCGCTCCTCGACGCGCTCGAGTACGGCGCGCCGCCCCACGGCGGCATCGCCATCGGCCTTGACCGGTGGGCAGCCCTCTTCGCCGATGTCGACAATATCCGCGAGGTGATGGCCTTTCCAAAGACCCAGTCTGGCGCCGATCTGATGATGGGCGCCCCCTCGCCGATCTCGCCGGGGCAGCTCGCGGAGCTCCGGCTGCACATCGTCGAGGAGGACTGACCGGTTTGACCCGGTGGCGATCTCGCGGCCTCGTCGGGCTTCTGGTGGCCCTGGCAGCGTGCACGAGTGCATCGACTCCTGAACCGTGGCCGATCGACCCCAATGCGGCCATGCGTCCAGATCTCATCATCGCGGAGCCGTCGGAGGCTCGTCCAGGCGAGATCGTGTCACTGACGTTCCCGACGGGGTGGGATCGGGGCATCCTCATACGCAATCGAAGTCGCACTCGACGATGGGTGGGAGCGGCGCATCCTCCTCATCTCCGATGCCAATGGAGCGCAACCGACCTGGTTCGACAGCGGGGGTGAGAACGTCGTTGTCGAGATGATCGGGATCGTGGGAGCGGGACCAGACCGAGTGTTGATCCCGGATGTGCTCCAGCCGGGCGACTACCGGATCTGCACGGCGAACGCTGGAGAGAACATCTGCACGCCGATCGAAATCGTGGCGCCCTGACGGCTCAGTCCTCGGCCGGAAGGTAGCTTCCGTCAGCGTCGTGGGTTTCGCGGCCGGTTAGCGCGGGGTTGAAGACACAGACCAGGCGCAGCGGCGAGATGACCCGGATCGTGTGCCGATCGTGCTCGGGCGAGTAGACCGAGCCCGGACCGATCCGATGTGAGACACCCGTGTCGCGCTCGGTGATCTCCGCCTCGCCCTCGACGCAGTAGCAGGCCTCGAGATGGTGCTTGTACCACAGGTCCATCTCGGCTCCCGCGTTGACGGTCGTCTCCGACAGCGAAAAGCCGAGGCCGTCGTCGCGCACCAGGAGGCGCTGCGATCGCCAGTGCTCGGTGAGGACGTCGCGCTCCGTTCCGGTGATCTCGTCCAGTGTGCGAACGATCATTGCTGCCTCTGTGCTGCGAGCGGTTGGAAGGTGCCCATTCTCGCCCCATGGCGGCGCTGGACCAGGACTCCCGTGCAGGTATGCACCCGTGGACTGGTATCCCATGAATCGGGGCCGATCGGGCCTCCCAACGGCGCATGATCCCGCGGGATGAGCGTGGCTGAGGCGCGATCGGCTTCTGCATCCGGCCGATTCACGACATTGCAGTCTGCAAGCGCATGGGTGATCGGCAATGAGTGCGATCGAACCGATACCAGTCGCCCCGTGCATGCGGCGCCGGGAATCGGGCCCTCGGGCTATCATCGGTCAACGATGGCCATCTACCTCGATCACGCCGCGACCTCGCCATTGCGCCCGCCCGTGCTGGAGGCGATGCTGCCGCACCTCACCGCGAACGCCGGCAACCCGTCGAGCCTGCACGCATCCGGCCGGCGGGCGCGCAAGGCCATCGACGAGGCGCGCGAGACGATCGCGGGGCTCATCGGCGCGCAGCCTCGCGAGATCGTGTTCACCGCCGGCGGCACCGAGGCCGACAACCTGGCGGTCAAAGGCGCGGCGTGGGCGGCAACTCCACGTGGCCGGCACCTCATCACCACCGCCGTGGAGCACAAGGCCATCATGAACACTACGGCCATCCTCGAGCGCGCGAACTTCGGGGTGACCTACCTGCCGGTGGACCGATCCGGCCGTGTCGATCCGGTCGACGTCGCGGTTGCCCTCACCGAGCGCACGACGCTGGTCAGCGTGATGGCCGCAAACAACGAGGTCGGCACGCTCCAGCCCATCGTCGCGATCGGCGAGATCGTTCGCGGCCACGGCGCGAAGCTGCATGTCGACGCGGTCCAGTGGGCGGCGCACCTGCCCATCGACGTGAACGCCTGGCAGGCCGATCTCGTGAGCCTGTCGGCGCACAAGCTGGGCGGGCCGCAGGGCGTCGGTGCGCTGTACGTCCGGCGTGGGACGCAGCTGCTGCCACAGCTCCAGGGCGGTTCACAGGAACGCCAGCGGCGGGCCGGGACCGAGAACGTGGCCGGCATCGTCGGCTTTGCGGCCGCGTTCGAGCTGGCGCGCGCCGAGGCCGAGGCCGAGGCCGATCGGTTCCGCGAGCTGAGCAGCCGCCTTCGTGCGGGCCTTCTGGCGCTCGAGGGCGTGTCGCTGACGGGCCATCCCGAGGATCGGCTCCCGAACAACGTGAGCGTCGTGATCGACGGCGTCGAGGGTGGCGACCTTGTCGCGGCGCTCGACCTCGAGAGCGTCGAGGTGTCGACTGGCTCCGCGTGCACCTCGGGCAGCACCGAGCCGAGCCACGTGTTGCTGGCGATGGGGATCGATCCGCACCTCGCTCACGGCTCGCTGCGCATCACGACCGGCCCGGAGACCACGTCAGCAGACGTCGAGGCCGCGCTGGCGGCGATCCGCGCCGTCCTGCCGCGCCTCCGGGCGGTGCCCGGCATGCACCCGAAGGTCGCGGCGACGGCATGAGCCGGATCGTGGCCGCCATGAGCGGTGGCGTCGACTCGTCCGTCGCCGCCGCGCTGCTCGCGAAGGAGCGGGGCGGGGACGTGGTCATCGGCGTCTGGATGCGCACCCACGGCGACCTGCCGGAGGGCTACGAGCTGTCACGCAGCTGTTGCTCGCCGGACGCGGCGGACGATGCCCGGCGCGTCGCGCAGATCCTGGACATTCCGTTCTTCGTGCTCAACGTCGAGAACGAGTTCGGCGCGCGGGTGATCGACGCGTTCGTGGACGCCTATCTCGAGGGCGGCACCCCGAACCCGTGCCAGGCCTGCAACCAGTACATCAAGTTCGACGAGCTCCTCCGTCGCGGCCTCGCGGCCTATGGGGCCGATGCGGTCGCCACCGGCCACTACGCCCGCCTCGAGCACCGCGACGGCCGATGGCGCCTGCTGCGCGCTGCCGATGCCGACAAGGACCAGACGTACTTCCTGTGGGTGCTCGACCAGGCGCAGCTCGCCCGCACGCGCTTTCCGCTCGGCGGCCTGACCAAGCCCGAGGTCCGCGCCATGGCGGGGGAGCTGGCGCTGCCCACGGCCCAGAAGCCCGAGAGCCAGGAAATCTGCTTCGTGCCGTTGGGTGACTACCGGGCGCTGCTCGAGGAGCGGCGCGGCTATGCCGGCGATCCCGGGCCGATCGTCGACGCCGACGGCACGCGGGTCGGCACGCACACCGGCTACGCGCACTACACGGTCGGACAGCGGCACGGCCTGGGGGTCGCGCTGGGGGAGGCGGTCTACGTGCGCGAGGTGCAGCCGGCCAGCAACACGATCGTCATCGGCCGCCGCGCCGAGGTCGCGCAGCGTACGTTCGCCGTCGACGGGGCGCGCTTCACGTCCGGAGACGCGCCGCGCGAGCGCTTCGAGGCGTCGGTCCGGATCCGGCATCGGGCGCCCGACGTCCCGGCCGAGGTCACGATGGTCGGCCGCGATCGATTCGTGGTCGAGACGGCGGATCCGGTCTGGGCGCCCGCACCCGGCCAGGCGGCCGTGCTGTACGACGGCGACGAGTGCCTCGGCGGGGGGCGCATCGCTCGCAGCCAGGCCTGACCGGCGGTGACCCTGGGCCCGTGGCTGGTCTGGGTGCCGCTCCTCGCCCTGATCAACCTGCTCGTCTTCCTGGCAATTCGTGGCCGATGGGGCCGCTCGGCCCTTGCACTGGCGGTGGCGGCGGTGATCGGGGTCGTCATCGGCGACCAGGTCGCGTCGAGGACCGGGCTCGAGGTGCTCCGCATCGGCGACATGCATGTCGTTGCGGCATCGGTCATGGCGCAGGTGTTCATGCTGGCAGTGTCGCTGCTCGGCGCGCTCGGCCCGATCCAGATCGAGGAGTAGCTCCGGGCGATCGTGGTCGGTGGCCACGGCTCTTCCTGACAGATTCAGATGACCGCCGCAGTATTCGATGCGAGCCGCCGAATCACGGGCCGGATCGTTGTCATGCGCGGTTCGGCCGGCAATGACGCCGCACAGGCGGCGGCGCCGTTCTTACGCGGCGACCATATGTGTCAAGTCAGCGCACGCGACGGGTGCGTCCGTGCGGTGAGGGAGCGGTGTAGAGTCGCCGGGATGGACGTCGCACTGGCCATTTTCAACATCGGTGCCGGAATGGGAGTGCTGGCCGCCGGGGCTGCGCTGGCGTATCTGGCGTGGCGGGCCACGCCGCTCATGCGCGAGACGCGGGCGCTGACCGCCGACCTGCGACGCCTGACTCGCGCGACCGACTCGGAGCTGCGGCCGATCCTCAACCACGCGCGCGAGCTGACCAGCAACGTGGAGGTGCTCAGCGAGGACGTGGCAGTCAAGCTGGACCGCCTCACCGACCTGATGAACAGCCTCCAGCACAGCCTCGAGACCGTCCAGATCACTGCCGCCCCGCGCCCGAAGGGGGGACGGCGGTTGGAGGCATTGCCCGCGCGGGATGACCCCCCGTTCTGGGAGTCAGACCCGCGCCCGGTTGAGCCCCTGCCGGTAGAATCGTGGGAAACGCGAGAGGACTCATCGGACTCATGAAGGACTCCGGATTTGGCAGCTTCCTGGCCGGCGTCGTGATCGGCGGGCTGATCGGCGCGGCCCTCGGGCTGCTCCTGGCGCCCCACACGGGCGAGGAGTTTCGCGAGCAGGTCGGTGGTTTCGTCGAGAACAAGCGGGCGGAGATCGGCGATGCGGTGAATGAGGGCCGCCAGGCTGCCGAGCAGGCGCGGGCCGACATGGTCACCGGCTACGACGCCCACGCCGGCGTGCAGCCCGAGGGCGCCGCCTCCTGACCAGCTCCCGATCGCGACCACCATCACGCAGCACGAGAGCCGGTATGCATCAACGCCGGCTCTCGTCGTGGAACGAAGGATGAACCGATGCAGCCGATGAGCGCGGCCGACATCCGCGAGCGCTTCCAGCGCTTCTTCGAGGCGCGCGGCCACACGCGCGTGCCATCGGCGCCGATCCTCGCCCGCGACGACCCGACCCTCCTCTTCGTGAACTCCGGCATGGCGCCGTTCAAGCGGGTCCTGACCGGGGAGGACACGCGTGACTACGTGCGGGCGGTCGACGCCCAGCTCTGCCTGCGGGTCGCAGGCAAGCACAACGACTTTGAGGAGGTCGGTCGCACGCCGCGCCACAACACGCTGTTCGAGATGCTTGGCAACTGGAGCTTCGGCGACTACTTCAAGCGGGACGCGATCCACTGGCACTGGGAGCTCCTGACGACGGAGCTGGGCATCCCGCCCGACCGCCTGGCGGCAACCGTATACACCGATGACGACGAGGCAGCCGCCATCTGGGCTGACGAGATCGGCCTGCCTCCCGAGCGCATCGTGCGCTGGGGCAACATCGCCGCCGGCGACGAGCAGAACTTCTGGAGCATGGGCGACACGGGCCCGTGCGGACCGTGCAGCGAGCTGCACTACGACCGCGGCGCCGAGCTCAGCGAGGGGCCGGAGTGCATCCCGGACCACTCCGAGCACTGCCCGCGCTGGCTCGAGATCGGCAACCTCGTGTTCATGCAGTTCGATCGCGCCGCCGACGGGACCCTCTCGCCCCTCCCGTTCAAGAGCGTCGACACGGGCACCGGGCTCGAACGGCTGGCATCGGTCATCCAGGGGGTGGACTCGAACTACAGGACGGATCTCTTCGCGCCGATCATCGAGCGCCTGGCGCAGTTCATCGGCCACGACCCCGAGACAGTGGAGAGCGAGCGCTTCAGCTACCAGGTCGTGGCCGACCACTCTCGTGCGATGACCTTCCTGCTGGCGGAGGGCGTCACACCATCGAACGAGGGACCGGGCTACGTGCTGCGTCGCATCATCCGCCGCGCCGTTCGTCACGGGCGACTGCTCGGGATCAACGGCCCGTTCCTGCGCGAGACGGCGGGGGTCGTCATCGGGCTGATGGAGAGCGCATATCCGTACGTGCGCTCCAGCGCCGACGGGATCCTGTCGGCCATCGAGGCCGAGGAGGAGAAGTTCGCCCGCACGCTCGAGGCCGGCGGCGCGCGGCTGAACGAGCTCGTGGGGACCGGCCACGCGATCAACGGTGCCGATGCGTTTCGCCTGCATGACACCTTCGGGTTTCCGATCGACCTCACGATCGAGATCGCTGCCGAGCGCGGCGTGACGGTCGACCGGGCCGGGTTCGATGCCGCCATGACCGAGCAGCGCGAACGGTCCCGCGGCGAGGAGCGAGGCGCATTCGCGGCGCTCGCCGAGGTCGCGGCCCTGCGCAGCGAGTTCATCGGCTACCCGAACGAGACGAGCGCCGACGACCTCCGCATCCTCGCGGTGGTGCCGGGTGAGCCGACCGCCGTCGTCCTCGAGCGCACGCCCTGCTACGCCGCGGGCGGCGGGCAGATCGGGGACCGCGGCGAGCTGGGCGGCGTCGACGGGCGACTGCGAGTGGATGACACCCAGCGCAGCGGCGACGCGATCATCCATCTCGGTGCGCTGGACGGCGAGCTCCGCGTCGGCGACGCGGTTCGCGGCGAGGTCGACGAAGCGCGTCGCTGGAGCGCGGCGCGCAACCACACCGCCACGCACCTCCTGCATCGGGCCCTGCGCGACGTGCTCGGGGAGCAGGCGAAGCAGGCCGGCTCGTGGGTCGGCCCGGACGCGCTCCGCTTCGACTTCCCGGCCCAGGCCGGAACGCCGCGCGACGCAATGCGCGAGGTGGAGCGGCTCGTGAACGCGCAGATCAGGCGCAACGCGACCGTGCATCCCCAGCTCATGCCCATGGAGGAGGCACGAGCGCTCGGCGCGGACATGTTCTTCGGGGAGAAATACCTTCCGGAGTCGGTGCGGGTCGTGCGGGTCGACGGCTACAGCAAGGAGCTGTGCGGTGGCACGCACGTGGCGGCAACCGGGCAGATCGGCCAGTTCGTGATCACCGGCGAGGCGAGCATCGGGGCCGGGCTGCGCCGGATCGAGGCGGTGACGGGCGTGGCCGCCGCCGAGCTGGTCGGCACCCGGCTGGAGGCCCTGCGAGCCGCGGCGCAGCTGCTGGGCGAGCGGGAGGAGAACGTCCCGCAGCGGATCGAGGCGCTGCTGGCGCGCGTGCGCGAGGCGGAGAAGGCGGCCAGGGCACCGCGGTCGGGCGCGGCGCGGCTGGATGCGGCGGCGGCGCTTCAGGGAGCGCAGCAGGCAGGGGAAACGAGGGTCATCGTGCAGTCCTACCCTGACGCCGACGCGAATGCGCTGCGCGGACTCGCCGACGACCTGCGCGGCATGACCGGCCGCTTCGTCCTCGTCACGGCGGGCGGCGCCGAGGGGACTCCATCGCTGCTGGTGGCGGCAAGCCGGGACCTGGCCGGCGAGGGCTTCGACTCGGGCGCGGTGGTTCGCCAGGCCGCCCCGATCATCGGCGGCGGGGGCGGCGGACGGCCGGACCTGGCCCAGGCGGGCGGCAGGGACGCGTCGCGCCTGGACGAGGCGCTGCGCGAGGCCGGGCGGCTGGCGCTCGAGGCTCTCCAGCGGATCGAGGCGGCCTGACCGGCCCATCGTGACGGCCGTGCAGCAGCTCAGGCGTCGTGTCGCGGATCTCGTCCGCGGCTCAGGCCGGCCGGGCCGCTCGGCGACGATCGCGGCGCTCGACATCGGGACCGAGTTCGCCAAGGCGCTGGTCGTCACGGTCGAGCAGGACGCGGAGGGACGGCTCGTCGGGGTGGTGCGCGGCACGGGACGCCGGCGCCAGGGGCTGGCGCACATGCAGTCGGGAAC
>JACCWY010000451.1 GCA_013697395.1 Chloroflexota bacterium
TGGCCCGCAAGCGAGCGGAGGGCAAGAGCTGGCGCGAGGCGCTGCGCTGCCTGAAACGGCATCTGGCGCGTCGGGTGTATCGGCTCCTCGAAGCGCCGATCGCCTCGGCCGAGATGGCCGCTTGACAAGATAGGAGCTTGCCAATGAGTGGCTGATCGTGGTTCGCGGTTGACATTGAGGGCCAACCAAACGCCCCTACGTGGCTGTTCGTGATCCGCGTGTGGGCCATTTGGCCAAGGAGTGGCCGATAGTCCCAGTGGTGAGCCAACCCGCCGCCGCGCCCGGTCATGAGCGGCCTTCCGGGGGATCCGTGGGCGCTCGGAAGGGCATCTCATCTCCGCCGGGTGGCAGGTCCTCGATCGGGGGTGTTCTTGGCGATGGCTCTTCGAGCGAGATGCCGGGCGCCGGTGGCATCTCGCCGCCAGTCATGGCTGCCAGGATGCGTTCCGGCGTGGCCGGCAGGTCGTGGATCCAGACGCCGGTCGCGTCGTGGATGGCGGCAACGACGGCGGGGGCGCCGACGTCCATGGGCAGCTCGCCGACTCCCTTCGCGCCGTGCGGGGCACCTGAAAACGGCTTTTCGACGAGGATGGATGTCAGCCGCGGCGCGTCCAGGGAGGTCGGGATGAGGTAGGTGGCCAGGCGGTCGTTCAGGTAGCGGCCGTCGACGAGCTTCATCTCCTCGATCGTGGCGTAGCCGATGGCCTGGAGCGTCCCACCCTCCACCTGGCCCTCGGCCATGATCGGGTGGATGACGCGGCCGATGTCGTCGGCACTGACGCACTCCCGCACCGCCACCTCGCCGGTGTCGAGGTCGACGTCGACCTTGGCCACGGCCGCGGCCCAGCCGAAGGCGGGGTACGCATCACCTGTGTACTTCTTGTCGTCGAACGGCACGCCGGGATAGGGCGTGAACTGCTCGTCCACCCGCATCGGTCCTGCCTCGCGGTACGACGAAGCAAACGACCGCCCCGTCGCGTGCTCCACGCGGACGCGCAGGTTCTCGGCGGCCCTGATGAGCAGACCGCCGACCACCATTGCCGTGCGCGACGCCACGGTGGGGCCGGAGTCAGGGACGATCGAGGTGTCCTGCGGCGCGATCTCGACCTCGCCGTACTCGACGCCCAGGGCATCGGCCACGATCTGCGGAAAGATCGTCTTCGTGCCCTGGCCCATCTCCGTCGAGGCAGTCAGGACGCGGATGCGGCCGTCATCGGTCAGCTCGAGACTGGCGACCGACGCCAGCTTGACCTCGCCCGAGCCGGTGAAGCCGGCGCCGTGCCACGCCAGCGCGAGGCCGATGCCGGCGGCGACGCGGGCGCTATCGGACCGGCCCTCCCGAATGGCGCGCGTCTGGCCGGCATGCCGATCGAAGGCCGCCGCCTCCGCCGCCGCCTCGAGCACCTCGATCCCGCCGACGCTCTCGCGGAGGACCTGGCCGGTGGGAGTGACGTCGCCCTCGCGGTAGACCCAGCGACGTCGAAGGTTGAGGGGCGATGCGTCGAGCGCCTCGGCGATGCGGTTGATCTGCATCTCGGCCGCAAACTCGGTCTGAGGCGCGCCGAAGCCGCGAAACGCGCCGTTGGGCGGAGTGTTCGTGGCCATCGCACGCCCGGTGATGCGCACGTTCTCGCACCGATACGGGCCACCCGCGTGCAGGACGCCGCGGGAGAGGACGACCGGCGTGAGCGTGCAGTACGCCCCGCCGTCCATGATCACCTCGATCTCCTGCGCAACGAGCTCGCCGATTGGACCGACCCCGGACCGATAGCGCACGACGGCCGGATGCCGCTTGGTCGTGGCGCTGATGTCCTCGTGGCGGTCGTAGATCATGCGAACCGGCTTGTGGCACTTCAACGCCAGCAGTGCGGCATGCAGCGCGATGACGCTCGGATACTCCTCCTTGCCGCCGAAGCCGCCGCCGGTCTCGGCCTGGACAACCACCGCCAGCTCGTCGCCCATGGCCAGCGCCCGCTTCATCGCCTTGTGGATGTAGTACGGGCATTGGAGCGACCCGTGCACCGTGACGCCGCCGTCTTCGCGGGGCACGGCGATCATCGCCTGGTTCTCGATGTACAGCTGCTCCTGGTGACCCACGCGGTAGGTGCCCTCGATGACCATTTTGGCGCTCTTCATCGCCTCCGCCGCATCGCCGCGCTCGACCGTGTAGTGGGCGAACTCGCGGTCCGACTCGAGGGGGTCGAAGACGGCCGGGAGGCGCTCGGTGCGCAGGCGTACGCGGCGCCTGGCCTCGCGCAGGGTTGCCCGATCTGGCGCCGCGATCAGCGCGCAGGCCTCGGCCTGGTGGCGGATCTCCCCGCCGATCGGAACGAGCACCGGCTGGTCGTCGTCGATGAGGCTGACCACGTTCTCGCCGGGGATGTCGTCGGCGGTGACGACAACAACGCGCTTCCAGTCGAATGCGTCGTCCAGGTCGATGTCCAGCAGGCGCGCGCGGGGCTGCGTGGATCGGATCGTGGCGCCGAACCAGGCGCCGGGGAAGACGAGGTCGTCAGCGTATTTCGCCGCGCCGGTCAGCTTGGCCGGGCCCTCGCGACGGAGGGGGCCTGCGGGTCGCGCGCGGCCGGGGGCGGGAGCATCGGTCGGAATGACGAGCGGCATCGTGTCCGGCGGCGCGGTGCCAGGGGTGGCGACGCCGGGCGGCAGGGTGCGGACGTTCAGGCTCCGACGCTCCATCGGCCCAATCGTACAACCGGGCGGGCGTCCCTAGGAGAGATCGACGCAGGCGGTGTCCTGGGACAGGGATTCCTGTTCGGCAAGCCCTTGGCGCCCGAGGCGATCGAGGCTCTGATGCGGCCCGGAGCGGAGATGGCGATCTGAGCCCTCAGTCGATGTGGAAAAGGACCTCCTCGCCATGAACGATCGCCGACGAGTCGCCCCAGCCGCCCAACCCCGCCTCCCATGACTCGTACAGGACACGGAAGGTGGCATATGGCAGCAGGTCGCTGGCGATGAGACCGACCAGGGCCGCGTAGGCGGCCGCTCGGGCGGGCTGCGGAATCTCGCGGCTCACGCAGACAGCGGCGAGGCGCTGCGTGGCCGACTCGTAGACATCGAGTCGGTTCGCGGCGGCCAGGAGCGCCATCGCCTCGGACTGGGCAGCGGCCACGCGCGTGGTCCATCCGGCCTCGAGCGAGGACAGCCGCTCGAAGTGGCGGCTCCGAAGGCTGCTCAGCTCGTCGAGCAGGGCCTGCAGGGCGAGCGCGGCGACATCTGCGGCGGCGGGCACAACCGTCTCCATTGCTTCGCGCTCCCACGGGCTCGGGCACGATGCCGGGGTGCAACGCGAGGGCTGATTATCGGCCGGAGCGCAAGACCCGTCCTGGTCGTGCACCGGTGTGCTCGCCGCGCTGCACCACGATGTCGCCAGCGACGACCACCCATTCGATCCCGTCGGGGTATTGGCGCGGCTCGTCGTACGTCGCGTTGGAGCGGACACGCTCCGGGTCGAAGACGACCAGGTCGGCCACAAGGCCGTCACGGATGAGGCCCCGGTCAGAAAGGCCGATACGCGCCGCCGCGGCCGAGGTCATCGAGCGGACCGCCTCCTCCAGGCTGACCAGCGCCTCCTCGCGTACGAACTGGCCGAGGACGCGCGGGAATGAACCGTACGTGCGTGGCGAGGGCTTGTCGCCGACGAAGGTGGAGTCGGTGCCGATCATCCCGACCGGATGGCAGATGAACTCGCGGAGCGACTCGGTCCAGGGACCGGGCGTCACCTGGTTCACTCGCAGGTCCTCCTCGAGCAGGAGATCGCACAGGACGTCCACCGAATCCTCCCCGCGCTCGGCGATCACGTCCCCGAGCGTGCGGCCCTCCCACCGGAGCAGCTCCGGGCGCGTGAAGGCGCCCAGCCGCACGTCGTCCCAGGCACGCCGGCCGGCGTAGAGCACGCCGCGCTCGGCGAGCTCCCGCCGGATGCGGTTGCGCACACCCATGTCCGACAATCGGGACTTGGTTCGCGCCGGTCCACCCGCCTGGACCCATGGCGGGATCATGATCAGGAGCCGGGTGCTGGCCCACTCGTAGGGATAGGTGTCGAAGGTGACATCGAGGCCTTCGGCGCGGGCGTCGTCGACGAGCGCCAGCATCGGACCAGGCCCGCCGGGGAATGTCTGCCGGTGGTAGAAGTGGGTGATGTGCGTTGCGCCCTCGCCGGCGCGCCCGATGTCGATGGCTTCCCTGAACGGGTCCAGGTAACGGTCGCCGAGCGAGTAGCGCACGTGCGTGTGGTAGAAGCCGCCGTGGCGCGCGGCCTCGTTCGTGAGCTGGGCCAGCTCGTCGGTCGTCGCAAAGGCGCCGGGCGGGTAGTCAAGGCCTGACGAAAGACCGATGGCGCCCTGCTCCATCGCCTCTCGCAGCATCGCCTGCATGTTCTGGACGTCCGCTTCGCTGGCCTCGACGTCTTCCCAGCCGATTGTGGCCATTCGCAGCGCGCTGTTGCCGACCATGAACGCCAGGTTCACCGATGGATGGAGCCCGTCGAGCCGGTCCAGGTAGCTCTCGACGCTCGACCAGTCGTATGCGATGTCCGGCCGCCCATCCAGGCCGGCATTCATATGCGCCAGCGCGTCAAGATCGGCCGGATCGGGGATCGGCGCATAGCTGAGCCCGTCGACGCCGATCACCTCGGTGGTCACGCCCTGGCGCACCTTCGGCTCATGGAGCGGATCGGCGAAGATCATCAGCCCGGAGTGGCTGTGCAGGTCGATGAAGCCGGGAGACACGATGAGGCCAGTCGCGTCGATGCGGCGCGCGGCCGCGACCGCTTCGTCCATCTCGCCATGGACCACCTCGACCCGATCCCCTCGCACGCCGACCGCCGCCGCAAAACCACGCTCGCCGCTCCCGTCGACGACCGTGCCGTTCTCGATCAGCAGGTCGTACGGGTCGCTCACCGTCCTGGCGCCCAGCTCTCAGCGGGCCGGTTGACTCCGCGCGTGTCGCTCATCGGCGCTGATGGTACGCGGCCGGTCCTCCGACGGGCTACTCCCCACCACGCGGTCGCTGTGCGGCCGCACAGGTCCAGAATAGGCTCGTGCAGACTGCCGCCGTCATCCTCGCTGCAGGTGCCTCGACCCGCTTCGGCTCGCCGAAACAATTGGCCCCGTTCGGCGCCGGCACACTGCTCGATGCAGTGGTCCGACTGGCGCGCGACGCGGGGCTGTGGCGCGTCGTGGTCGTCCTGCCGTCGGCCGTTCCACCACCAGCCGGGGTGACCGTCGTCGTCAACGACGCGCCGGCAGAAGGATTGAGCCGCTCCCTTCGCCTGGGACTCGCGGCCGTTCCCGATGAGGCCGCCGCGGCGTTGATCCTGCTCGGCGATCAACCAACCGTCCCGGCCGCGGTGATTGCGGACATCCTTCACGCCCGCGGCGAACGGCCGATCGTGGCGGCCCGTGCCGCCGGCCTCCTGGGTCCGCCGGTCCTCCTGGAGCGATCCGCCTTCGGGATGGCCGCGGCAACGACCGGGGACGAGGGCCTCCGCTACCTCATCCGCGGAAACCGGCACCTCGTGACGCCGATCGAGGTGGGGGAACATGCCCCGGACGTTGACACGCCCGCGGATCTGGAGCGCATGGTATGAGAACGGCCGTTGTGGGCATGGAGCCGGACGCTCGCCACGCCGATCGGACGGAAGCACTCGGGCGCCCGGGCCTTGAGGCTAGAATCGCTCACATGTTCGATTTGTCGACGCCGCGGAAGAGCGATAGGAGACGATAACGCGGATCATGCGCGCGGACGTCGCCTCCGTCGTCACCACCGCGGCAATCAGCGCGGTCCTCGTTGCGTGCGCCGGCTCGGCGATCCCCAGGTGCAGCACTGCGGGCATGGAGCCGCAGCCTGAGCTGACGTGCGAGATGGCGATCCGCGCGGTCCGGGATCGGCTCACCTTCGTGAGCGGCGTCGACGACTTCGAGGTGCGGTACGGGGGCTTCTGTCCGCCCGACGTCGACTGCCCGGGCCTCTCCGACCGAACCAGTGCGCGGGTGTATGTCGATATGGCGTCGGGCGAGGAGCTGACGATGACCGTCACCCTCCACCCCGACGGAGCGGTCGGAGCGACCGAGCCTGAGCGCGTTCCGGGGCCGACACCGCTACCATGAGTCTAGAATCGGCCATGTGTTCGATTTGGCGCCGATGAGCCCCCGCGCTGACCTGCGCGACGCCCAGCACGACGTCCGATGACGATCGAGCGCATCACGACCGCCGAGATTGCCGACGAGGAGCTCGCGCTCGAGTCGACGGTTCGTCCGCGACGGCTCGACGAGTTCGCCGGCCAGGACCGGGTGAAGGAGAACCTGGCGATCCTGATCGACGCGGCACAGCATCGGTCCGAGCCGGTCGACCACATCCTTCTGTACGGGCCACCCGGGCTGGGCAAGACGACGTTGGCCAACATCGTGGCCGCCGAGATGGGCGCGCAGATTCGCACGACCGCGGGCCCCGCCATCGAGCGGGCCGGCGACCTGGCCGCCGTCCTGACCGCCCTGGGCAAGGGCGACGTGCTGTTCATCGACGAGATCCATCGGCTCAGCCACGCCGTCGAGGAGATCCTGTACCCGGCCATGGAGGACTTCGCCCTCGACGTGGTGCTGGGGAAGGGCCCCGGCGCGCGGACAGTGCGGCTCCAGATTGAGCACGTGACGGTCATCGGCGCGACCACCCGGGTCGGGAGCATCACCGGGCCGCTGCGCGACCGCTTCGGCGTGACCTATCGGCTCGACTACTACAGCGAGACCGAGCTCGAGCGCATCCTCCGCCGATCCGCCGAGATCCTGGACATCTCCCTGACCGATGAGGCCGCCGCGCTGGTCGCCGGGCGTTCGCGCGGCACCCCGAGGATCGCCAACCGGCTGCTGAAGCGGGTGCGCGACTACGCCCAGGTTCGCGGCGGCGGCGATGGGGGAGTAACCGAGACGCTGGCGGGCGATGCGCTGCGCCTGCTCGAGATCGACGAACGCGGCCTCGACGCCATGGACCGGCAGCTCCTGCAGGCGATGGCCGACCACCACGGCGGCGGCCCGGTCGGCCTGGCGACCATGGCGGCGACCGTCTCGGAGCCGATCGAGACGATCGAGGACGTCGTCGAGCCGTACCTGATGCAGATCGGCCTGCTTGCGCGCACGTCGCGCGGCCGGCAGCTCACCTCCAGCGGCTGGCAGCACCTTGGGCTGACGTCGCCTGCGGGCACATCTGCCCAGCCCGGCCTCTTCGACGGCTAGGGTCCGACGTCCGCCGCCCAACATGTCGGCCCGCACGGCCAGCCACCGTTCGGCTCGCTGTGGACGAGCTCGATCGAGTTCGAATAGTCCGCCACGTGCTCGTCGAGTCGTCGCGGATCGTGAACGTGATGCCGTGGAAGCCACCGAGGTCGCCTGGATCATCGGCGAGTCTGAGCTCACTGTATCCCGATCGTCCCACAGGGCCAGCGCTCCCTCGACGCCGGCCGTGCCATCGTCGCCCGTCGAAACAGGCATCCACCTGGTAGGCGACGCCGGCCATCAGATCTGCGCCGGGAGCGAATTGGATCCGGTTGAAGCACCCCACCTGTGTGCATCCGCAGCCTGCCAGGACTGCGGCGAGCACGAGCCACAGGAAGCGAACTATGCACCAACAATGCGCGCCATCACGGACGATGCACAATGATGTCGAGATGAGTCCCGAACTCGGGAGAGTCCTGCTGATCATTGGCATCGTGCTGGCGGTGGTCGGGGGGCTGGCGATGCTTGGCGTGCGGCTGCCGTTCGGACGCCTGCCGGGCGACATCGCCATCGTGGGCGAGCGTGGCGGCGTCTACATCCCGATCGTGACCATGATCGTCATCAGCGTGATCCTCACCGTCATCGTGAACGTCTTCATGCGCCGATAGCCGCGGCCACGCTGCTCCGCTGAAAAGCGACGCATCAGCGATCCACTCGGGAGTAGGCTGCGCAGCGGCATCGGTGCCCAACATGGTGTCGGGCACGTGCATGCCAATTGAGCGGAGGGTGCCCGAGTGGATGCAGATGTGACCGGGGCAGTACGACGGGACGACGCCGACGTCCCGCGGCGAGACGACCCGGGGATGCCGCGGAGGGACGCCGCGCTGGAACCCGAGCGTGGTGGCCTGGACGGCTTCTTCAAGCTCACCGAGCGGGGGACGACCGTTGGGCGTGAGCTGCGTGCAGGCCTGGCCACGTTCATGGTCATGGCCTACATCATCTTTGTGAACGCCAACATCCTGGCGGCGACGGGCCTCGATCCCGCGGCCGTCGCCGCGGGAACCGCGCTCGTGGCCGGCGTCCTGAGCATCGCGATGGGGCTCGTGTCCAACTACCCGATCGCCCTGGCCGCGGGTCTCGGCATCAATGGAGCCGTCGCATTCGGTCTTGTGCTCGGGCAGGGACTCAGCCCCGCCGGCGCGATGGGCGTGATCGTCCTGGAGGGCCTGGTCGTTCTCCTGCTCGTGCTGGTCGGCCTGCGCGAGGCGGTCATGAACGCCGTGCCGCTCGGCCTGAAGCGCGCGATCGGCGTCGGGATCGGTCTCTTCATCCTGTTCATCGGGCTGGTCGACGCCGGCCTGATCGTCAACAACGCTGACGCGAACGGGCCGGTACCGGTCTTCTTCGTCTTCCCGACCACGGCGCCACTCGGCGTGTTTCTGCTCGGGCTCGTCCTGACGATCGTGCTCTTCGTGCGAAAGGTGCCCGGCGCCCTTGTCATCAGCATCATCGTGACGGCGATCATCGCATTCGTGCTGGGCGTCACGGAGGCCCCGGAGTCCTTCCAGATTGCGCCGAGCTTCGCGACGCTCGGGCAGTTCGACCTCGGCGAGGTCTTCACGGCGCTCGGCATCGGGGCGGCGCTGCTCACGATCTTCGCCTTCATGCTGACCGACTTCTTCGACACGATGGGAACGGCCACCGGGATCGTGGAGCAGGCCGGCCTCACCGACGAGCGCGGGCGGGTCCCTGGGATCGGGCGCCTGCTCCTGGTCGACTCAGTGGGTGCTGCTGCTGGCGGAGCGGCCGGCGTGAGCTCGAACACCAGCTACATCGAGAGCGCGGCGGGCGTGGCGGAGGGAGGCCGGACGGGGCTCACGGCCGTCGTGGTCGGCGCGCTGTTCCTCCTTGCGATCCTCGTCACTCCGCTCGCCCCGCTCATCCCGTTCGTGGCCACCGGACCGGTGCTCGTGCTGGTGGGCTACCTGATGGCCTCGCTCATCAAGGACATCGACTTCACCAACGTGGAGGAAGGGCTGCCGGCGCTGCTGACGCTGACGCTGATGCCGCTGACATTCAGCATCACGAACGGCATCGGTGCTGGATTCATCACGTGGGTGCTGATCAAGGTCGCCCTCGGCAAGATCGGCGAGATCCATCCGCTGATGTGGATCGTCGCATTGGCGTTCGTCGTGTACTTCGCACAGGGCCTGCTGCCGGGCGGCATCTTCGCCTGACGGTAGTCGCGACTCACGGCGCCCGGCCGGTCCCTCCGGCCGGGCGCTACGCTCTTGCGGTGAGCCAGCCGCGCCTGAGAGTCGACGACTTCGACTACAGCCTCTCGCCTGATGCCATCGCACAGGTGCCCGCGGAGCCCCGCGACGCATCCCGGCTCCTCGTCCTCGACCGGTCCAGCGGCGGCATCGAGCACGCCCGCTTCGCGGATGTGGGCCGATGGCTCGACCCCGGCGATCTCCTGGTGGTCAACGACTCCCGCGTGATCCCGGCGCGCCTGCGTGGCGTCAGGCGCAACGGCGGCGCCGCGGAGATCCTCGTCCTGCGGCCGCTCGAGCCTGATCGAGAGCGATGGGAGGCTCTCGTCAGGCCATCCCGTCGCCTCGCGGTCGGCGACGTCGTGACGCTGCGCAGCGGCGACCGACTGGAGGTGAGGGAGCGGCTCGGCGATGGCACCCGCGCCGTGCGCTTCGTCGGCGACCCGCACGCCATCATGGACGCGGCCGGCGAGGTCCCCCTGCCGCCGTACATCACGGACCGCTCCGCGCCGCCGGACCGATACCAGACGGTGTACGCCCGCCCTCCGGGGTCGGCGGCGGCGCCCACGGCAGGCCTGCACTTCACGCCCGGGCTGCTCCATTCGCTGGACGCGGGCGGGATCCGGCGCGCGTCCGTCACCCTGCACGTCGGGCTCGACACGTTCCGCCCGCTCGAAGGCGAGTTCATCGACGAGCATCGGATCCATCGCGAGTGGTACGAGATCCCGGGCGCGACCCGGATGGCGGTTCGCGACGCTCGGCGGGTCGTGGCCGTTGGCACCACGACCGTGCGGGTGCTGGAAACGGCGGCGCGGCTCGGCGCGGACAGTGGCTGGACGGACCTGTACGTCACGCCGGCGCATCGGTTCCGCTCCGTGGACGCGCTCATCACGAACTTCCACCTGCCGCGCAGCTCGCTGCTGCTGCTGGTGACCGCCTTCGTCCAGTCGGGGATGTCCGGCGCCACACCGTTCGAGGCGCGCGACGCGCTGCTGAGCGCCTACCGCGCCGCGCTCGACGAGGGGTATCGGTTCTTCAGCTTCGGCGACGCGATGCTGATCGTCTGAACCGCCGGATTCATGTGAGGCGTGCATGGCGCGCCGATCAACCCGCCCGAACCGTCCTGATTCACGCCCCTGTGAATCGGGACGCTCCGGTGGCGCATCGCCGGGCGAGGTGGTTCACCTGCACGGTTGGCGGGTATGCCGCCGCCGAACGGGTCAGGCCTGGTCGTCGGAGCGGGTGGGCACGGCGGCCCGGTCCTCGACTGATAGCTCGATGACCTCTTCCCCGTCGCCGATGGGCACGGCGGTGGGCTTGGCCTTGTCGTCGCCCGCCTCGGGCGTCGCGTCCCCATCGGTCTCAGACTTCTCGACCTGCGCCGAGGTTTCCGTCGCCTCCTCCGCCTCGCCTGCGTCGGGCTTGGGCGTGGGCTCGACGGCTGGGAGCGGGCGAGGACCACCGGGGATGACGCCCGGCACGTCGCTCGAGACGCGGCCGGCCGGCACGCCGAACGGCTCGGCCATCACAGCGCACACGCGCGCGAGATCGCACAGCGCCTGTCCGAGGTCCGGGGACTCCGTGGCGGCCTCGAAATGTGGGTGATGCAGGCGGAACGACCAGCGGGTGCGGTGCTCGCGCGCCCACAGCCGGAAGGTGTCGGCGCGCAGCTCGACGCCGCGCAGGACCTGCCACGGATACATGAGCATCGCCAGGCGATAGCGGGCGGACGAGCCAAACGGGGCGTAGCGATGATCGAGGAGGCCGACCTCGGTGGCCACCATCACGCGGCGCTCATCGCCCTCGGTGCCGGCCTCCAGGGCATACACGGCCAGATCCTCCACCCCGAGGCTGGCGAGCTCCATCGCGATCCATTCCTTGACTTCCTCGTTCAGGAACGGCATGCGCGGCCATTCGGTCAATCGCACCCGACGGTCACCTCTCCGTGTTGCACGTAGCCTATCCTCTCCGGCGGTGTCAACGCCCGCTCCGATCACTCACTCGTTCAGGCCGACGGCGGTCGGCCGCGCCCGGGTGGGCAGCATTGTGACGCCTCGCGGCACCATCGAGACACCAGAATTCATGCCGGTCGGCACCCAGGCGACGGTAAAAGCCCTGACGCCGGGGGACCTGAGGGCGGCCGGCGCCCAGATGATCCTGGGGAACACGTATCACCTCAACCTGCGGCCCACGGCCGAGCGGATCGCGCGCCTCGGGGGGCTGCATCGGTTCATGGGCTGGGATGGGCCGATCCTGACCGATTCGGGCGGCTTCCAGGTCTTCAGCCTGGCCGACCTGCGCCGCGTCGACGACGACGGGGTCACGTTCACGTCGCATCTCGACGGGTCCACGCACCGTCTCACCCCCGAGCGCGCGATGGAGATCCAGGCACTCCTCGGCTCGGACGTCGCGATGGCGTTCGACCAGCTCGTCGATCCGGGCCTGCCGCGCGAGCAGGTGGCCGATGCGATGGAACGCACGCACCGCTGGGCACATCGCTCGCTGGCGGCCGGCGGCCGGCCGGACCAGGCGGTGTTCGGGATCGTCCAGGGCGGCGTGGATCCCTCCCTGCGGCGCGCCTCGGTGGCTGCCATCGGCGCGCTGGCATTCGACGGCATCGCCATCGGCGGGCTCTCGGTGGGGGAGTCGAAGGCTGACATGGCCGCCATGCTCGAGGTGGTTGCCGATGCGCTCGGCGACGATTTGCGCCCGCGCTACCTCATGGGGGTCGGCTCGCCGGCCGACTTCTTCACGGCGGTCGAGCGCGGCGTTGACCTGTTCGACTGCGTCCTCCCGACGCGCGTGGCGCGAACGGGCCAGGTCTGGACCGATGCGGGTCGCCTGAACCTGCGCAACGCCGCGCTCCAGGACGATCCCGGCCCGATCGACGCTGGTTGCGCCTGCGAGGCATGCCGCAACCATTCCCGCGCGTATCTCGCCCACCTGTTCCGCGCGCGTGAGCTTCTGGCATACCGCCTCGCATCGGTCCACAACGTGACCTGGACGCTCGGGCTGATGCGGCGCCTGCGAGCCTCGCTTGCGGATGGGTCATTCGCCGCACTGCGCGAGGGCGTCGTGCGTGCCTTCGGCCGCGATGCGGCCGGATGACGTGTCTCAGGTCGGTGCCGATAGGTCGGGCCCCGACGCACGTGAGGAGCTGTTCCCGCGAGGCGGTGCCACATCTACAGGACATTCGTGCGCAGGAGACTCCCTCCAGGCGCGGATCTGCCCCGTGCATCGGCGACTTGGAATGTATGACGCCGTATGACGGAGTAGAATGGCGCAGAACGCGACGGGGGAGCTGTCGCGAAGCGAGGCGTAGAATCGAAGTCGACTTGGGATGGGCCCTCGCTGCCGATCGGTAAGCGGCGGGTAATCGATTGGTAAGGGCCGGTGGCGCATGATCGGCGCAGCTCGACCGGCTCGGAAGATTCGGAGGTTCGGGCCATGGCAAAGGGCAGAGATCGACCCCGCAAGGAGCCGAAGCGCAAGGCCAAGGAGAAGGCGCCGAAGATCCCGCCCGCGTCAACACCATCGTACGAGCCGCCGGCCTCGGTCGAGGTGATCAAGCCAAGGCGCAAGGAGCGCGAGCCCCGCGACGAGGAGTGACCCGCACCAGCCCCCCGCCGCCGCCGGGACCCGTACACGATTGACTTCAGGAGTGGAACACAAGATGGATGCACCGGTGGCAACAGCCCAGGTCCCGGTAGAGAAGAACGGCGAGCGTGGACGTGCGGTCGAGGCCGCCATCCTCCAGATCGAGAAGCAGTTCGGGCGCGGCTCGATCATGCGCCTCGGAGACCGCGCGGCACAGAACGTCCCCGCCATCTCGACCGGCTCGGTGGCACTGGACCTCGCGCTCGGCGTCGGTGGCGTGCCACGCGGCCGGATCACGGAGATCTACGGTCCCGAGTCGAGCGGCAAGACGACGCTCTGCTATCACGTGGCAGGGAATGCCCAGCGCCTGGGCGGGGTCGTGGCCTTCATCGACGCCGAGCATGCGCTCGATCCCGGCTACGCCCGCAACGTCGGCGTGGACGTGGACGAGCTGCTCGTCAGCCAGCCCGATACAGGGGAGCAGGCGCTCGAGATCGCCGAGACCCTCATCCGCTCCAACGGCGTCGACGTCGTCATCGTCGACTCGGTCGCCGCGCTCGTGCCACGCGCCGAGATCGAGGGTGACATGGGCGACGCTCACGTCGGTCTCCAGGCGCGCCTGATGAGCCAGGCGCTGCGCAAGCTGACCGGCGCCATCCACCGCAGCAACACCGCGCTCATCTTCACGAACCAGCTGCGGGAGAAGATCGGCGTCATGTTCGGCAGCCCCGAGACGACGCCCGGCGGACGCGCGCTGAAGTTCTACGCCAGCGTGCGGATGGACATCCGGCGCATCGAGACGCTCAAGCAGGGGACCGATGCCGTCGGCTCGCGCACCCGCGTCAAGGTGGTCAAGAACAAGGTCGCCAGCCCATTCCGCGTCGCGGAGTTCGACATCATGTACAACGAGGGCATCAGCACCGAGGGCGGGCTGCTCGACGTCGGCATCGCGGCCGGCATCCTGTCGAAGACAGGCGCCTGGTTCAACTACGGTGAGACGCGCCTCGGCCAGGGTCGCGAGAACGCGCGCGACTTTCTCAAGGCCAACGCGGAGATCGCCAAGCGCATCGACGACGAGATCCGCGGCAAGGTGGCGAGTATCGAGGTCGGCGTCGACGGCATCAGCGAGGCCGAGTAGCGAACGGGTCGAATGCCTCGGTCCGTCTCCCGCCGCAAGGCCGGTCAGCCGTCCGAGCCGCCTGACCGCATGGCCGCGATGGAGATCGCCGTCCGCTTTCTCGGCACGCGTCCGCGGACACGCTGGGAGCTCGATCGTCGCCTCCGGCGCGCCGGTGCGGAGGAGTCGGTTATCGCCGCCACGCTCGATCGACTCGCGGAGGTCGGCTACGTGGACGACGCCGCGTTCGCCCGATGGTGGGGCGAGCAGCGCGACCGACACGCGCCGCGCGGGCTGCGATTGATCGAGGCGGAGCTGCGCCGCAGCGGCGTGCCCCACGAAGTGATCGAAGCCTACCGCGACGAGCACGCCAGTCCCGAGCGCCCGCCCGAAGACGAGTCGCTCCCGGGATCCGAGGCGGATCGGGCGCGCGGGGCGCTCGAGGCCCACCTGCGCGGCCGGCCGTTGCCGAAGGACGGCCGAGCCCGCCAGCGCATCGGCATGTTCCTCATGCGTCGCGGGTTCGATCCCGAAACGGTGCGCTCCACGATCCGTGCCGCCGGCGCGATCGATGCGACCGACGACGTGACGTGAGCGAGCGCTAGGCTGGAGCTCACGGATCATTTGAGGAGGCCGCGAACCCGACATGGTGACCAGCGACGCACAGACCGCCGAGGACTACATCGCGGCGCTGCCGGAGGATCGCCGGGCCGCGATCAGCGCAGTCCGAGAGGTGGTGCGCAACAACCTTCCCGCCGGCTTCGAGGAGGGCATGCAGTACGGGATGATCGGATGGTACGTCCCGCTGGAGCGCTTCCCGAACACGTACAACGGGCAGCCCCTGGGCCTCGCCGCGCTGGCGAGCCAGAAGAACTACATGAGCCTCTACCTCAACAGCGTCTACGGCAGCCCGCGGACCGAGCGCTGGTTCACGGCGCGGTACGCCGAGTCGGGCAAGAAGCTCGACATGGGCAAGTCCTGCCTGCGCTTCAGGCGCCTCGAGGACCTGCCACTCGACGTCATCGCGGACACGATCGCCCGCGTGGACCTCGAATCGTTCGTGGCCGGCTACCGGGAGGCCCTGGGCTCGTCGCGGAGGACCCGTGCAGCGGGGGCCGTCGATCCCTGAGCCGACGTTCCGTAGGCCCCTCCGTAGTTCTACGGATGCCGCGTCCGGCGGCCGCGGCCTAGGCTTCGGAGATGGAGCTTTCTGCCTGGCTTGACGAGTACCGCAACTTCGACCCGACCGAGGTCACTCGGAAGGTTGCGGAGCCTGTCGACGACTGGGAGGACGAGGAGCTGCTGGCTCCTGCCGACCGGGTGCGCGACACTGGGCCGCGCTGGCTCGATCGAGCCGGACGCGTCGGCTACGCCCCCGCGACCCACATCTGAGGGCGCTTCCGGCCGCATCGGGCTAGGCTAGCGGGCATGCGCTATGCCCTCATGACGGAGCCCCAGCAGGGGCTCACCTACGACGAGATCCTGGCACTCGCCCGCACGGCCGAGGAGGCGGGGCTCGAAGCCTTCTTTCGCTCCGATCACTACGCCAGCTTCCCCGGCGAGTCCGGCCTGCCAACGACCGATGCCTGGACCACCCTGGCCGGCCTTGCCCGCGAAACCGACCGCATCCGGCTCGGGACGCTCGTGTCGCCGGTCACCTTCCGCATCCCCGGCAACCTGGCCAAGGTCATCCAGACCGTCGACGAGATGAGCGGCGGTCGGGTCGAAGCGGGCTTCGGGGCCGGCTGGAACGACGAGGAGCACGCTCAGCTCGGCATCCCCTTTCCGCCGCTCACCGAGCGGTACGACATGCTGGCCGAGGAGCTCGCCATCCTTCACGGCCTGTGGACTGAGCCGGACGGGTGGTCGTACGACGGGGAGCACTGGCGAGTTCGCAACGCGATGCGCCACGGGGAGATCGGGCGGAATGGCCGGCGTCACCCGCACACCATCCTGGGCGGAAAGGGAATGCCTCGCATGGCGGATCTCGTCGCCCGCTATGCCGACGAGTTCAACCTGCTCTCCGCGTCACCCGACGACGCGCCCGCCGCGTATGGCAGGATCCGCGACGCGTGTCGCGCGGTGGGACGAGACCCCGACGAGATCGTGTACTCCGCCATGACAGGGGTCCTCGTGGCGGAGAGCGCCGGCGACCTGCGAGCGCGCGTCGCGGACCTGCTTGTCACGCTGGGGCAGTCGGGGGCCGACGGCGACGCGTGGCTTGAGGCCCGCCGCGGCCGCTGGATCATGGGCACCCCCGACGAGGCGCACGAGCGGGTCGATGCCCTCGCGCGGCATGGCGCGCAGCGCATCATGCTGCAGGACTTCCTTCCGCGTGACCTCGACCACGTCCGGCTCATAGGCCGCGTCTTCCGGGCCTGACCCTCGCCGGAGGCGCCGGCCGACTTGCGCTACACTCCCCGGATCGGGGACGGCCCGAGCCAGCAGCCACCTTCGACTTACGATGCGCCAGGCCTCCGGGCCGGCGCGACATCGCCCATAGCGGGCTCCAACGTTTCGGGGGAGCCAACATGCCTGATCCTCTCGTCGTCCTCGTGGCGGCGATCGCCGCCATCGCCGGCATCGTGATCGGATTCCTCCTGCGTCGCATCATAAGCGCGAGCTCGGTCAAGCACGCGGAGCACTACGCGGAGCGCCTGGTGACCGAGGCGCGCGCCAAGCAGAAGGAGATCGTCCTCGAGGGGAAGGACGAAGCGCTTCGCCTGCGCCGCGCTGCCGAGGAGGAAGGGCGCGAACAAATGACCACGCAACAGCGCACCGAGCGCCGACTCCTGGACCGGGAGGAGGCGCTCGATCGCAAGCTGGCCACCTTCGAGCAGCGCGAAGAAGCCCTGGCGCAGCGCCAGCAGGAGCTCGAGGCCGAGCTCCAGCGTCTGCGCGAGCTGCAGCAGCGCCAGCTGGCTGAGCTGGAGCGCGTCTCCGGCCTGAGTGCATCCGAGGCGCGCGAAGGGCTGATCGGCAAGATCGTCGACGAAGCGCAGGCAGAGGCGCAGCACCGCGTGCGCGACATCGAGCGCCACGCGACCGAGGAGGGGGAGGACCGGGCGCGACGGGTGCTGACCACCGTCATGCAGCGCATTGCGGCAGACCACACCTCGGAGGCGACGGTCACCGTCGTCGCTCTGCCGAACGAGGAGATGAAAGGCCGGATCATCGGGCGCGAGGGCCGCAACATCCGGGCCCTCGAGCAGGCGACCGGTGTCGACCTCATCATCGACGACACGCCCGAGGCAGTGGTGCTGTCCGGCTTCGATCCGGTCCGGCGCGAGGTTGCGCGCATGACCCTGCTGAAGCTGATCAGCGACGGACGGATCCATCCCGGCCGGATCGAGGAGACGGTCGCCAAGTGCCGGTCCGAGATCGAGGTGGTCATGCGACAGGCCGGCGAGCAGGCCGCCTACGACGCGGGCGTGCCGGGGCTCCATCCGGAGCTGATCAAGCTCCTCGGGCGCCTGAAATATCGCACCAGCTACGGGCAGAACGTGCTGAACCACTGCATTGAGACGTCCCGCCTGGCGGGGTTGCTGGCGGCCGAGATCGGGGCCAACGTGGCGGAGTCCAAGAAGGGCGGCCTGCTGCACGACATCGGGAAGGCGGTCGACCACGAGGTGGAGGGACCGCACGCCACCATCGGCGGCGACATCGCCGCGCGCTTCGGCGTGAACGCCACGGTCTGCAACGCCATCGCCGCCCACCACCAGGAGGTCGAGCAGGAGTCGACCGAGGCGACCGTGGTCCAGATCGCCGACGCCATCAGCGCATCGCGGCCGGGAGCGCGCGGGGAGAGCCTGGACAACTACGTCAAGCGGCTCGACGACCTGCAGCAGATCGCGCTCAGCTTCCCCGGCGTCGAGCGCTGCTTCGCCATCCAGGCCGGGCGGGAGATCAGGATCCTGGTGCGGCCCGAGGACCTCGATGACCTCGCCTCGAGCCGCCTGGCTCGTGACGTGGTCAAGAAGATCGAGGAGCAGCTCCAGTACCCCGGCCAGATCAAGGTCACCGTCATCCGCGAGACGCGCGCCGTCGACTACGCGCGGTGAGCCCGGCAGGCCCCTTTCGCATCTGCGTCATCGGCGACATCATCGGCAAGCCCGGTCGGCTGGCCGTCACGCAGACCCTGCCGGACCTGCGCGAGGAGCTCGACCTCGACATGGTCATCGCCAACGGCGAGAACACCGCTGCCGGCGCGGGTCTGACGCCAAGCCTGGCCGAGGAGCTGCTGGCCGGAGGGATCGACGTCATCACCAGCGGAAATCACATCTGGGACAAGCGCGAGATCTACGACTACCTCGATACCGATCGCCCCGTGCTGCGGCCGATCAACTATCCCGACGAAGCACCCGGTCGCGGCTGGCTCATCCACCATGCCGACGGCGGCGACGAGGTGGCCGTCATCAACGCAATGGGCCGCGTCTTCATGAACCAGCTCGACTCACCGTTCACCAGGCTCGACGAGCTGCTCGACGGCGCGGCCGATCCACTGCCGCCGATCCGGATCCTCGACTTCCACTGCGAGATCACCTCGGAGAAGAACGCCATGGGCTGGTACCTCGACGGCCGGGTCACGGGGGTGGTCGGCACGCACACCCACGTGCCAACCGCCGATGCGCGCGTCCTGCCCGGTGGGACCGCCTACATCAGCGACATCGGCATGACCGGCCCGCGAGACTCGGTCATCGGGTTCAGCCTCAACACGGTGCTGCCACGCTTCACCCGCCACCTGCCGACCCGCTTCGCGGTGGCCGAGGGGCCGGTGAGCTTCAATGCCGTGGTCATCACCGCGGACCGTGCCACGGGGCGAGCCAGCGCTATCGAGCAGATCCAGCGCCTGGTCGAGGTGTAGCGTTTCCGTGGGGCGTTCCGTATATACTGATATACTGCTCGCCGCCGGCCGAGGATGATCCGCGCCGGCGTCACGACCCCGCTCATCGGCATCGTTGGCCCGACGGCATCGGGCAAGACCGATCTGGCCCTGGCCCTGGCCACCCGGCTCCCGGTCGAGATCCTGGTCGCCGACTCGCGCCAGGCGTACCGCGGCATGGATATCGGCACTGCCAAGCCCGATGCGGCCGCACGGGCGGCGGTCCCGCATCACCTGCTCGACCTGGCCGATCCGGACGAGCCCATCACCGTGGCCCGCTGGGTCGAGCGCGCGCGGACGCTCATCCCGCAGATCGCCGCGCGCGGATGCCTGCCCATGCTGGTGGGTGGCACGGGCCTCTACGTCTCCGCCCTCGTCGACGGCCACGACTACGCCGCTCAGGGCTGGTCGCCGGAGCTCCGCGAGCGTCTGTCCAGCGAGCTCGAGGCACAGGGAATTGAGCCGCTGGCGGCCCGGTTGCGGCGCGAGGCACCAGGGACCGCGGCGAGGATCGATCTGTGCAACCCGCGGCGCGTGGTCCGGGCCCTGGAGCGTGCCGGGGCGGGCGGTGGGGGAGCGACGCCGTCGGCGGCGCCGTTCCCGGGTCGCGTGGCGCTCATCGGCATCAGCCGGCCGCGCGAGGTGTTGTACCGGCGCATCGACCAGCGCGCCGCATGGCTCTTCGCCAACGGCCTGCTGGAGGAGGTCCGCGCGTTGCTCGACGTCGGATACGGCCCGGAGCTGCGGCCCATGACCGGCCACGGCTATCGCGAGGCCGCCGCTCACCTGGCGGGGGAGTCGACCTTGGCGGAAGCGATCGCGCTCACGGCACGGCGTACCCGCCAGTACGCGAAGCGGCAGGTGACCTGGTTCCGTCGAGACGCGCGCATCATGTGGCTGAATGCGGGGAGCGCGCCGGGCGACGACCCGACGCTGGTGGCGGACGCGGATCGGCTTCTGCGCGTCGCTCTGGGCTGAGGTGTCGGTGTTGCCGATGACGATTGCGCGCCCCGCACGAAAGTCCGAGCCCTGCCATTCCGCCCCACCTCGGCTACCATGAGATCGAACAGATGTCCGAACGCGCACGCATGATCGACCTCACCACCCCGGTCGAGCGCGCCTTCCTCATCGGCCTCGACGATCCCCGCGATGGTCGCTGGCCGGTGCAGCGCTCGCTCGCGGAGCTCGCAGCCCTGGCCGAGACGGCCGGGGCGACGGTGGTCGGCAGCGCATCCCAGCGACGCCCCGAGCCGGACCCGGTGTGGTACTTCGGCAAGGGCCGCGCCGCGGAGCTGGTGGACGAGAAGGCGGCGACCGACTTCAACCTGCTCATCGTGGACGACGAGTTGGCGCCGAACCAGCAGCGCAGCCTCGAGAAGCTGCTCGAATGCAAGGTGCTGGACCGCTCGGCCCTGATCATCGACATCTTCGCCCGCCACGCCAAGACCAAGGAGGGGCGGCTCCAGGTCGAGCTGGCCGCGCTCGAGTACCACCTGCCGCGGCTGACCCGACTGTGGACGCACCTGTCGCGCACGGGTGGCGGGATCGGGACGCGCGGTCCCGGCGAGAGCCAGCTCGAGACCGACCGCCGCCTCATCCGCGGGAAGATCAAGAAGGTCAAGGCCGATCTGGACGACGTGGAGAAGCACCGCGCCACCGCCGCGCGCCAGCGCGATCGCAACCAGGTTGCCGGCGTCGCCCTGGTCGGCTACACGAACGCCGGCAAGAGCACGCTCCTCAACGCGCTCGCCGATGCGGACGTCTACGCCGCCGACATGCTGTTCGCCACGCTCGACCCAACCAGCCGGCAGGTCGGCCTGCCGAATGGCCAGCAGGCGGTCCTGACCGACACCGTCGGGTTCATCAACAAGCTCCCGCACGATCTGGTCGATGCGTTCCGCGCCACGCTCGAGGAGGTCATGCGCGCCGAGCTCCTGCTCGAGGTGGTCGACGCCGCCGATCCAGACTTCGTCGGCCAGCAGGCGGCCGTGCAGACCGTCCTCGACGAGCTCGGCGCCGGCAGCAAGCCGCGCATCACCGTCTTCAACAAGATCGACCTGCTCGCCGTCGATGCCGAGGCTGCCCCCGCCACCGACCGCGCGCTCTTCGTGAGCGCCGTGACCGGCGCCGGGCTCGATGCGCTGCGCGAGCGGATCGCGGACGCGCTGCGTGGCCGGATGGTGGCCGTCGACGCGATCGTCCCGTACGAGCGTGGCGAGCTCGTGGCCCGCGCCCGCACCTCCGGGGACGTCGAGGAGCGGTACGAGGAGCGC
>JACCWY010000170.1 GCA_013697395.1 Chloroflexota bacterium
CTGTGCAGCGGCGACAGGTAGCTGGCGACCGGCGTGATGATCATGTTCCGCAGGCGCGGGTCGAGGATCGAGCCCCCCGCGCTGAAGCTGTAGGCGGTCGATCCGGTCGGGGTGGCGATCACCAGCGCGTCGGCGACGTAGGTCGCGAGGTGGCTGCCGGACACTTCGACCTCGACCCGGATCATCCGGACCCGCCGTCCGCGCGCAACGACGACCTCGTTCAGGCAGGCATGGCGCTCGATGACGCTCCCGTCCGGGCCCAGGATGGCGGCCTCGATCCGGAAGCGCTCCTCGATCGCGTAGTCGCCGTCATTGACCTGGTCGAGCGCCCGCTCCAGCCCATCCGTCTCGACCTTGGTGAGGAAGCCGATGCGCCCCAGGTTGATCCCCAGGGCCGGCACTCCCGTCTCGCCGATGGCGCTGGCGCTGCGCAGGAAGGTTCCGTCGCCCCCGAGCACGCACACGAGATCGGTGCCGGCCGCGCACTCCGACGCGATGGCGCCGCGGTCCTCCGCGCGGGCGTCCCATGCGTCGACACCGTGCGACTCGCACCAGGCGTGCGCCCGCTCGAGGACCGCGCGGGCATCGGCGTTGTATGGGTTGAAGGCGAAGCCGATGCGCCGCAGCTCCATCAGGGCTCGACCGGCGTTTCGCGACCCTCGACCAGCCTCGCCAGCTCGTCGATGCGCCGTCCAAGCGAAGCGAGCTCCGCCGCGACGTCACGCGGACCGGCAGCCTCGGCGACCGCGGCGTACGAGCGGTCCAGCCCGGCAGCGATCAGGGCGCGCATCAGGCTCGACGGGGAGACGCCGCGGGCCCGCGCGGCGACCTCGACCCGCTCGAGCAGGGCGTCGGGCATCCGCAGGCTGACGATCTGCCGCATCGTGTCCGGCGCAGGCTCGTGGATCGGCGGCTCGATGACCTCGACCCCCTCGAAGCCGATGCCCAGCTGCTCGGCGACGTCGGTCGCGGTGCGTCCGGCCCTGCGTCTCATGGGATGCATCGTAATACGCGTGTGCTACGGGCCGTGGACAGCCTCGACGCTGCTCGCCGCGAAGGCCGTTCCATCGGCGGCGCCGCGCCGCAGGTCCACCAGGAACTCGACGTTGCCATCCGTACCGGCGATTGGAGACCGGATGGCGCGATGCGCATGCAATCCGCTCGCCTCGGCATCGCGGGCAAGGTCTCGCAGTACCCGCTCCCAGGTGGCGGGGTCGCGCAGCACGCCGCCGCGGGGGACGTCGTCACGACCGGCCTCGAACTGCGGTTTCACGAGGGCCACGGTGCGGCCGTCCTCGGCGAGCAGGGCGCGGACCGCGGGCAGGACGAGGCGCAGGCTGATGAAGGACAGGTCGAGCGTCGCGAGCTGGATCGGCTCAGGCAGCCCGGTGAGCTCGCGCAGGTTCGTTCGCTCCATGCTGACGACGAGCGGGTGGCGTCGGAGGCGGTCGATCAGCTGGGCGCGACCCACGTCGACCGCGTACACGATGCGAGCTCCCCGGGCAAGGAGCACGTCGGTGAAGCCGCCCGCGGAGGCGCCGGCGTCCAGGCACGCGAGGCCCGTCGGGTCGATCTCGAACGTGTCGAGCGCATGCTCGAGCTTGACGCCTGCCCGGCTGGCCCAGCGGGGCCTCTCGATGAGCGCGACCGGCGCGTCGGCCGCCACCAGCTGCCCCGGCTTCAGCTGACGGTTGCCATCCAGCTCCACCGCTGCCGCGTGGATGAGCGCCTGGGCCTCGGCCCGAGATCGCGCCAGCCCACGCTCGATCAGCAGCTGGTCGAGTCGGATGCGGGCCATGCGCCCGATGGTAGACAGCGACGCGTCAGGCCGCCGAGACCCTGGGGCGGCGCTTGGGAGCGGCGTCGGATGCGCCGAGTGCCTCGCGGACCTGAGCCAGGATCCCCGGGACGTCGATCCGCTGCTGGCGCCGGAGGTCGTCGACCGCCCCGTGGTGCACGAAGCCCTCCCCGAGCGCCACCTTGAGGAGCGGCACGTGGAGGCCCGCCCGGTTGAGCGCGTCGAGGACGCCGTCGCCGAAGCCACCCATGGCGGCCGATTCCTCGGCCGTCACGACCAGGCGCTTGCCCGCCGCATGCTCGGCGATGAGCGCCTCGTCGAGCGGCTTCGCCCAGCGCGCGTTGATGACGGTCGCCGCCAGCTCATCGGCCTCGAGCTCCGCCGCGACGCGAAGGAGGCGCTGCAGGATCGGGCCGAAACCCACCATCAGGACGTCGTCGCCGTTTCGCACGACCTCGCCGCGACCAACCTCGAGCAGGCGCCCCTCGCGGTCCGGCAGGTCCTCGCCGGCATCGCGTGGATAGAGCAGCGCCGTCGGTCCTGGATGGCTGAGAGCGGTGACGACGAAGTCGCGCAGCTCCTGCTCGTCGCCGGGCGACCCGATCGCCAGGTTCGGGAGGGCGCGCATGGCCGGCAGCATGAACATTCCCTGGTGCGATGTGCCGTCCTCGCCGACGAGGCCAGACCGGTCCAGCCCGAGAAGCACCGGCACCTGGTTCTGGCAGACGTCGTGGACGAGCCCGTCGTAGGCGCGCTGGCTGAAGGTCGAGTACAGCGCCACCACGGGCCGCATGCCGGCCAGGGCGAGCCCGGTGGCCATCGTGACGGCGTGCTGCTCCGCGATCCCGACGTCGTGGAAGCGCGCCGGGAAGTGTTCGCTGAAGCGGGACAGTCCGGTCCCGGTCGGCATGCCGGCGGTGATGGCGTGGACCCGATCGTCGGCGTCGGCCAGGCGAACCAGCTCCTCGACGAAGGTCTGGGTATACGTCTTGGCCTTGCGCTTCGGGGCGGTCTCGGCCGGCAGCGGCTCCTCCGTGGGGTCGATGAGCAGGAGATCGATCGGCGGCAGCGACGCGCCGTGGAAGCTCATGCTGTCCAGCTCGGCGGGCGCGTAGCCACGGCCCTTGATCGTCTTGACGTGCACGAGCACAGGGGTGCCGAGCCTGAACGCCGCCTCGAATGCCTGCTCGAGCTCGTCGAGGTCGTGTCCGTCGAGGACGCCGATGTACGTGATCCCGATGTCCTCGAAGAATCCGACCTTGGCCCACGAGCGCTTGAAGCCCTCCTTCGCCCAGGCGAGCAGGTCGAACGCCGGCCTGCCGACGACCGGCACGCGAGGCAGCGCACGCTGCGTCGCCGACTTCGTCTCCTGGTAGGCCCGGGACAGCCGCATCTTGTTCAGCCGCGTGCTGAGGCCACCGACCGACGGGCTGATGCTCATCTCGTTGTCGTTGAGGACGATCAGCATCGGATGCTTCGTGTGGCCGAGGTGGTTGAGCGCCTCCATCGTCAACCCGGAGCCGATGGCGGCGTCGCCGACGCAGACGGCGATCCGCTGGCGTCGCGCCGGATCCGACTTCTGGCGCACATCACGCGCGGCCGCCAGCCCGACGCCGATGCTGACGCCCGTCCCGGCGTGGCCGCCGTCGAACACGTCGTGCTCGCTCTCCGACCGACGCGGGAAGCCGCCGATGCCATCGACCTGGCGCAGCGTGTCGAATCGGTCCCACCGGTCGGTCAGGAGCTTGTGCGCGTATGCCTGATGGCCGGTGTCCCACACGATCCGGTCGCGCGGGGAGTCCATGACCCGGTGCAGCGCGAGCGTGATCTCGACCGCGCCGAGCGAGCTGGCGAGGTGGCCGCCAGTCCGATGGACGGTTCGGATCATCTTCTCGCGCAGCTCTCCCGCCAGGGTCTCGAGCTGCGCGGGGGTCAGGTCGTGGAGCTGAGCAGGCTCGCGGATCGTCTCGAGCAGCGTCAAGGAAACATGGCCTCCGATAGGTCGCACGAGAGTATAGGACCGATGCCGTCCACCTTCAGACGAGTGAGTTGGCGAAGACGTGACTGCGCTTGACCTCGGCATAGCCAATACGCTCGTAGAACCGATGCGCACGCACGCGAGCGCTGCGCGAGCGCACGATCATCTCGGTCGCGCCGCGATGGCGCGCCCACCCTCCGCTGCCTCGACGAGCGCGGCGCCGATGCCTTCGGAGCGATGCTACTCGTCGATCACCAGGCCGTTGATGCATGCCAGGTCGCTCGCCTCGAGGAGCGCCAGCCGTGCCACGTGGATCCAGCCGATCGCGGCGTCGTGGGTGTCGGTGGCGACGAGGACCTCATCGGCGGCGCTCGCGCGCACATCGCGCAGCCGTGCGAGCAGCGTTTCGCGGTCGACAGGGTAGCCGAGCTGTGTCGTGAGGGCGGCGACGCGATCGGCATCGGACTCGATCATCGACCGGATGGCGGTCACTCGTCGGCCGGTGGCTCGGCCCCCGTCACGCCGCGGCGCCCCAGCTCGGTGATCGTCAGCTCGGCCTCGCGCAGGCGCGTGTCGCACGCGGCATGGAGGCGGAGGCCCTGCTTGTAGAGCTTGATGCTCTCCTCCAGGCCGGCGCTCCCACCCTCGAGGCGCTGTACCGTCTGCTGGAGCGCCGTCACCAGCTCGTCGAATGGACGCCGCGCGAGCTCCTCGTCGGTCAGGACGTCGAGCCGGGCATCGTCGATCATGAGAGCAGGTCCTCGCTTCCGTCGGCGCGGGTGCGTTCCACGCGCGTCTCCACGCTACCGCGGGCCACCATGACGTGCAGCGCGTCCCCGGCGCTCGCGGCCGCGGCGTCGCGCAGGATGCGGCCGTCCTCGGTTCGCGCGACGGCGTAGCCACGCTCGAGCGTGGCCACCGGTGACAGGGTGCGCAGGGCATCGTGCGCCGCCACGAGGATCAGCCGGCGTCGGGCGAGCCGATCGTCCAGCGCGCGGGCGCAACGATCGAGCAGGTCGGCTGCCCGCTGCCGCGCGGCACCGATATCGGGTGCGAGCCCCAGGAGCGCCCGCCGCTCCGCGTCGAGATGGCGACGCCGCTC
>JACCWY010000459.1 GCA_013697395.1 Chloroflexota bacterium
CACTGGTCGTGGTCGCCATCGTCTCGGGCTGCAGTCGGAGCAGCACCACTTCCCCGTCGACACCGACGTCGTCGGCGAGCGGCACCCCGGCGGACAGCGCGGCCGCCAGCGCTACCGCGCCCGAGGCCGGGAGCCTCGTCATCGTGGGCCGGGTCGTGACCATGAATGAGCCGCCCGTCGCAGAGGCCCTCTTCATCGAGGACGGAACGGTGGTCGCGGTCGGCACCCGGGCCGAGGTGCTGGCTCTGGCCGGTGACGACGTGCCCGTATTCGACATCGGGCAGAACGTGGCGTACCCCGGGTTCATCGACGCCCACGCCCACTGGATCGGGGACCGCGAGTACTACGGACTCGAGTCAGCGGCGGAAGCCATGGATGCGGCCCTCAGCCGCGGCTGGACCTCGATCAGTGAGCAGTGGGTCAACCCGGAGCGGCTCGCCGAGCTCACCGCGCTGGCCGCGGACGATGCCCTCCCGCTCCGCGTCGACGCCTACCTTGCCCTGAACGAGCCTGATCTCGGCGCGCACTTCGGCGACTGGTACACCGACCGCGAGCCAGGGCCGGTGGGGGACCGCCTCCGCGTGCAGGGGCTGAAGGTCACGCTCGACAACGGCTGGGGCACGATCTTCAACTGGGAGCCGGCCGACCTGATCGAGACCATCGGACGGGCGAACGAGGCAGGCTGGCAGATATCGGTCCACACCGTGAGCACCGAGGCCCACGAGATGGTGCTCGACGCGTTCGAGGCGGCTCTCGGCACGACCGGTCCCAACCCGCTCCACCACCGCATCGAGCACGCCATCCAGGTGACTGACGACCAGCTGGCCCGCATGGTGGCCTTGGACCTGGCCACCGTGGTTCACCTTGACGGCGCCGCGGCCGACTGGGTGCTCGAGGCGGAGTACCTGGGCCACTTCGGCCCCGACAACCCCGGCGAAGAGATCGGCTGGCTCGCGCGCTGGCGAGACTTCGTGGACGCCGGGCTGCACGTCGCCGCGGCATCCGACACCCCGTGGACCTTCCCGGGCTTCGCCCTGACCGATGACATCGGCCGGCCCGTGGACCAGATCGCGGGCGGGATGGATGGCCGTGGGCGGGCGAACCCTGAGACCCCCGCGTGGGTCCTCGACCAGCTGCTGACCGCCGAGCAGGGGTTGCGCGCCGTGACCGTGGACGCGGCTTATGCCCTGGGTGATGAGGCCCGCCGCGGCCACCTGGCCCCGGGCACCCTGGGCGACGTCACGATCCTGAGCGGCGACGTCACCGCCGCCACGCCCGACGAGATCCGGGCGATGACGGTCATCGCCACCATCGTCGGCGGGATCCCCGCCTACTGCTCCGACACCGAGCTTTGCGGAGAGGGCTGAGGCGACCCGGATCGGGCCTTCACAACTCCGAATTTCGCACAAGCATGTGGCTTTCGCGCCGCCAGCGGCCATGTCGAGCCACTACGTTGCCAGCGTCGATTTCAAACGACAGGCGCGGGTCGTGGGGACCGCCAGGTACGGCGCTTGGTTACCAGAGGGCTGTACAGGCCGACTTGGCGTCACATTGCGCAATGCGGCGAGCAGTGACGACAGCCTGTCGCCCGCTGCCCGGTGCCCGCGTATGGCGAGTCTCAACACTGCCAACCGCATTACCGAAAGCCTCTCCAGGACAAGCGGTACCTTGACGTCGCCGTTCAAACCGCAACGATTAGGTCGGCTGTACCCAACGCGAGCCCATTGGCGGTCGTCCTTATGGTGTGGACATGACGGAGCGCATCGGGATGGTGGCCGTTCGCGACGAGGACCTGGTCGAGCGGGCCGCAGCCGGCGACGTCGACGCGTTCGAGGCGTTGGTTGCGGCTCGGCTCAACAGATCCTTTCGAACTGCCTCCGCGATCCTCGGCAGCGAGGCCGATGCACACGACGTCGTCCAGGAGGCGTTCGTGGCGACCTGGCGTCACCTTCCCAAGCTCCGTGACCGCACCAGGTTCGACGGATGGCTGAACAAGATGATCGTGAACCGATGCCGCGATGCCCTCCGGCGACGGCGGCGCTCGCGCGAGGTCGGCCTCGATGGCGCGCTGGACCTCCGGAGCGAGGACTCGACGGGCCCGGCTGCCGACATGGCGGCGCTGAGTAGCGCATTCGATCGTCTGAGCGTTGACCAGCGCCATCTCCTGGTGATGCATCACCTGCATCGGGTTCCGGTGGCGCATCTCGCGAGGGAGCTCGGCATTCCCGAAGGCACGACGAAGTGGCGGCTGCATGCCGCTCGAGCGGCGCTCACGCGCGCGTTGGAGGCGGACCGATGAGCGAGCGAACTGACCATCTGACTGACGA
>JACCWY010000473.1 GCA_013697395.1 Chloroflexota bacterium
ATCTTGGCCACCAAGTCCCGGACGCCGCGGAAGGTACCGCGACGAATGGCGCGCTGAGTGATCAGGTTGAACCAGATCTCTACCTGGTTTAGCCACGAGGCATAGGTCGGCGTGTAGTGCACGTGGAAGCGCGGGTGCGCCCCCAGCCAGCGTCGCACGGTGGCGTGCTTGTGCGTGGCGTAGTTGTCGACGATCAGATGGATGTCCAGGTCCGGCGGCAGACTAGCTCCTTGTGGTGATGAAAGTCCGCCCGACCAGCTCACACTCACACACCCGTCAGTCGGCGCTCCGGTCCCAGATGGCTGCTCTCGCTGCGACGCCGCTCAGGGCCTCGGTATGGCCCAGGGCGCTCGGCGGCCTCGCCTTCCCGGCGAACCTTTGTCGTCGCACCCACACCCAGCCCCACCCGTTGCGGTTGTCCGGACCCGACGTCCTCTCCTTCCAACGCGGCAGAACCGGACTCACCAGCCCGAAGGTCCTCCTGGGTGATCTCAGGCTCACCCTTGTAAACCGAATCGAGCAGGACGGCCAGAGCACCCTCCTGGCGCGACTGCTCGATGGCCTTATGCGTGATTAGCTCTCCCACATCCAGGATCACACTATCCTGGCGGTCGAAGATGACCCGGGTCACCGGGCGTCCTAGCGCCGCGTTGATGCGCTTCTCCTCCAGCTCCTGGACCCCCCGCTCTTTGGCGTCGCCCACCTTCTCCTTCACCTTCTCCCACAAGTTGGCCGCCCCTTGCTTCAGCTCCGACGTCCCCTCACGCAACTCGGCGCCGGCGGCGCTGGACGTGCCCTTGGCGCGAGCCAGCGCGGCCCCGCCGGTCGAGAGTCCGACGGACGCGAGCAGCTCGGATTCCCGGTCTCGGTCGCGGGCACGCTCCAACACGGGCTCCGTGACGATCTGGCCCGGAGCCACCAAGAGAAAGCCCTGACCGTCCCGCACGGCCTCCCGGGCTCTCCGGCCCTTCGCCTCCTCGAGGACTGCCCCCGTAGCGGCCGCCTGCGCGTCGTCCAATCGCTGCCGGACGGTCTCGCTGCCCGCTTGGAGCTTCTCCTTGGCCGACTCGGCACCGGACTGGATCTTCTCTCCCGCCGCCTCGGCGCCTTCCCTAATCCTGTCTCCCAGGGTTTGCGCCGCCCCCTTCACACCACCCACCTGCTCCGCCATCAGATCGGCAGTCTCAGGAGGCACGAAAGCGACGTCCTCGCCGATCGTGAGCGTCTGGGGGGCCGGCACGAAGGACCGGCCCTCGTATGCATCAGCGAACAATCCGCCCGAAACCTCGAAGCCCTCGACCCGTCCGCTTTCCTCGTCGAAATAGAGATCCCGCATGGACCCGAGATCTCGCCCGTCCGTGGTCATGATCTTCGTGCCCTTGAGCACATTGTCGCGCTCCAGGATCTTGGCGACGGCAGGGACGCGCCCAGCCTCCACCACGGCGGACTTTACAGGCACGATCAGCGCGTCAGGGCCCACGGTCTGCAGTGCCTCGAATGGCACGACTCGGGCCGAACTGAACCATCCCCCTTCGTCCACCAGAAACGCGAGCACTTGGTTGGTCGAGTGGTCGAAAACGACGTCGGTAACTTTTTCAATCTTCTCGCCGCTGTCGAACGTGACGACAGGAAGGCCGATGATATCGCTGCCCTTCAACATGGTGCGTACCCCCCTCAGACTCTGCCGAAGTTGGGCAGGACATTGATGACCCCGAAATACTCGAGCACCACCAAGGCTGCTGCGAGTAGGAGGATGCCGGTCAGGAGCATAGCGGGCGCGTTGGATGGCTTACCTTGAAGACGTGGCATGGTGCCTACCCAGATCGTACGAGTGGGTTGTGCGGGGCGCGGGAGGACTGCGCTGGCCAACTGCCAGATCGCCAGTATCAGTCGCCAGGCGTCTCTTTTCTGTGTGCTCCGCCGTATTCCTGGGGTGATCTCCATCACCGGACACACACACACAACGCCCGGCCCTGCGGATTCCGCGGCCGGGCGTCGGGAGTCACTGGTTCGGCTGCACCGCCACCGCATCCTCGATCTTCACGATGTCGTCTGACAGCCGTCTAGTACTACTCTGTTAGATGTAGTGTCGACCGGCGTCTGTGTGGGCCTGCCCGGAGCACCTGCGTGAAGAGCTCATCGAGCACGACGCGCCGGAGCGCGGCGACGCTGCGCCGACCCCGCGGGGGGAAAACCCCGTGCGGGCGCGGGGGATGGAGCCGATGGACGCGACCGCCGGGGGCGGGGCGGCGGCGGCGCAGGATCCAGCACGTCGCTCTCGTAGACCTGCCGGAGCGTGAGGTAGGAGTGCGCCAGCATCACCAGCGCGACATGCCGGTGCAGGCCGGGCCAGCGGCGCCCCTCGTACGCATCGAGCCCCAGTGCCCCCTTGGCATCCTGGTAGAACCGTTCGACGACCCAGCGCACGAGGGCCAGCTCGAGCAAATCGCCTAACGCCCGCTCCTCGAGGCCCCAGACGTAGTAGTACTTCGCGTCGCCGGTGTGCCCCGGGAGCGGGCGTTCGCCGATCAGCCAGCCATGACTCGCATGGGCGCGACCCCGTTGCCCGGTGCGATAGACGCGCACCCGCGCGCCCTGCTTCACCAGCGCGCCCTTGGTGCCCGTGCGCCACGCGACGGTCTTCCACGCGGACGCCGGCAGCGCGGCGAGCAGGGTCGACGCCGCCTCGCTCGGCAGGCGCGTCGCCAGCATCGGCCCCTTCCGCGGCCGCCCGTGCCCCTGATACGGCACCGGCTGGGCCCCGGGATCAGCGGTCACGGCGGCGGCGAGTCGGAAGCACACCGTGGAGGGCACAGCAACGAGATACGCGAGCGTGCGCGCCTCCAGCCCATCGAGAAAGAGCGGCTGATCGCCGTAGCCCGCGTCACTCACGACCGTCTGCGCCGGCACGCCCGCGGCCTGCGCGGCATCGATGAGGTCGAGGGCGATCGCTCCCTTCGTCTGAAAGCGTCGCGGGGTGGGCACCTGCGCGACGCGGCAGCGCGCCTGGTCGGTGATCCACGACTCGGGCAGATAGAGCCGCGCCGTGATCGGCCAATCGAACACGCGGTCGACGTAGTGCGCCGTCACCAACACCTGGCAGTTGTCGACTCGACCGAGCGTGCCGGAATACTGGCGTGCCACGCCGACCGAGTGCGTCCCCTTCTTCGCGAACCCCGTGTCGTCGATGATGATGACGCCGTCGCCGACGCTCGCCCCGGCGGTCATCATCGCCATCCGCAGGCGGTCCATCGCCGCCGGATCCCACGCCGTGCGAGTGAGAAACTCCTGCAACTGCTGCGCGTTCGTCCCGGGTACCACGCGGCCTAACGCCGCCGCCGTCTTGTCCGCCGTATCGGCGAGCAGTCCCGTGGCGTAACGCTCGAGCGCATGGCGACTCTCACTCCGTCGCACCAGCCCCGCAAATGGCGCGAGAAACGCCGCTAGATCGGCTAACGGTTCGACTCCCGCCTTCGGTACCGCCATGACGCCGCTCCCCGAGGAGACCCGTCGAACGTATCCTCCTGAGGAGAGCGGCGCCAGATGTATCTAACAGAGTAGTACTAGCAGGCTGCTGAAAAAGTGCTGAATTGGGCATGGCGCGAGGGGAAGACTTTCCTATTTTGGTGCATCCTCCATCGCGAGCTCGTGCCATGCGTGGTCC
>JACCWY010000483.1 GCA_013697395.1 Chloroflexota bacterium
CGTTCGCCGACCTGCCGCGGGCTCGCCTGGCCGCCGGGCCCAACGGTCTGCCTTCCGTGCTGGACCTGCTCGTCGAGTCGGGCCTCTCGCAGAGTCGCGGCCAAGCACGACGGGTGCTGGGCGAGGGCGGCGCCTACGTCAACAACGTTCGCGTTGCCGATCCCTCGGCCGTGCCGGATCGCGCCGATCTCCTCGCCGGCCGATGGCTGCTCCTTCGGCGCGGGAAGCGCCACCTGGCCGTCGCCGAGGTGACCGACTGATGGCAGTCGCCTACCTGGTCGGTGCCGTGGCGTCCGGGTTCGCCGCCGCCGGCCTGACCGCGCTCCTCGTCTGGATCGGCACGGTGCTGAGCGGCTCGGCGGGGTCGTGGGCGATCGCGCCCTGGCTGATCGGTGCCGTCGCAGCACTCGTGGCCGTCGCCACGTACGTGGCCGAGGGCTACGCGCACCGCCGTACGCTCGAACGCATGCGCGCTTCCGGCGAGCCGTGGGCGTACCGGCCCGACCACTGATCGTTCGACGGTGGCGGTCCTCCTCAGGCCGTCCCGGCGTCCTCGTCCTCCTCGGCCGAGACGCAGAACTCGTTGCCCTCCGGGTCGGCGAGCACGAGCCAGCGGAAGTCCTCGTGGCTGCGATCGAAGAGCAGGCTCCCGCCGAGCTCCTCGACCCGCGCACGCACCTGGTCGATGTCCGGCGCAACGAAGTCGACGTGAACGCGGTTCTTGCCGCCCTTCGCCTCAGGGACCTTCTGGAACGCCAGTCCCAGCACATCCGGCGCGTTGCGGCGCAGCCAGACGAAGTCATCGCTCTGGTACGCGACCTCGGTGCCGAGCAGCGCCGTCCAGAACGCGACGAGCGGCGCGGGATCGACGGTGTCGATCATCACGGCGCCGGGGATCGGATGCTGCCCGCCCCGCGGGTCCATCGGCGCTAGTGCCCGCGCTCGCTGCCGTGCCCGTTGCGCCCGGCCTCGGCGACGACCTTGTCGGCGATGTTGATCGGGACCTCGGCGTAATGGTCGACCTTCCAGCTGAACCGGCCACGGCCCTGGGTGATCGACCGCAGCTCGGTGGCGTAGTGGAACATCTCGGCCTGCGGAACCTGCGCCTTGAGGTGCTGGAGGCCGTCGGCCGAGTCCATGCCGAGCACGTGTCCGCGCTTCGAGGTGATCTGCCCCATGACGTCGCCCATGAACTCGTCCGGCACGACGACGTCGACCTCGAGGATCGGCTCCAGGAGCGCCGGTGACGCGGCGTCGAACGCCTTCTTGAGCGCCTGCGAGGCGGCAACCTTGAATGCCATCTCGGAGCTGTCGACCGTGTGGTACGAACCGTCGACCAGCGTGGCATGGAGGTCGACGACCGGGTAGCCGGCCAGGACGCCTTCGGCCATCGCCTCTCGGAGGCCCTTCTCGACCGCGGGGATGTACTGCTTCGGTACGACGCCGCCCACGATCTTGTTGCCGAACGAGAAGCCGGTGCCCATCTCCGCGGGCGCGAACTCGATGACGACGTGCCCGTACTGGCCGTGCCCACCGGTCTGCCGCTTGTACTTGTTGTCGATCCGGGCAGCCTGGCGGATGGTCTCGCGGTACGGCACGCGCGGCGTCGCCGTCCTGACCGACGCGCCGAACTTGCGCTTGAGCCGGTCCACGATGACGTCGACGTGCGCGTCACCCATCGCGGTCAGGATCGTCTCGCCCGTGCCCTCCTCGCGGCGGATGCGGACGCCGGGCTCCTCCTCCGCGAGCCGATGCAGCGCCTGTCCCAGCTTGTCGAGGTCCGCCTTCGACTCGGGCTCGATGGCCACCTGCAGCGACGGCGCCGGGAACGTGAGCGCCGGCAGCTCGACCGATTGCGTCCGATCCGCGACCAGCGTATCGCCGGCGGCCGTCGTGCTCAGCTTGGCGACTGCGGCGATGTCGCCCGGCCCCACCCCAGCGATGTGCTCCTGGTCCTTGCCCTGGACGGCCAGCAGGTTGCCGACGCGCTCCTCCTCGCGGCGGTTGACGTTGTAGACGTGGCCCTGTCCGTTGAGGCTGCCGGAGACGACGCGGAAGTAGGTGAGGCGTCCGACGAACGGATCGGCAGTGGCCTTGAATACCTGGGCCACGAACGGTCCGGCCGGATCGGGGGTGATCTCCTTGCCGTCGACGGTCGCGCGGGTGCCGACCTCGGCAGGCGACGGGACGTGCTTGACGATCATGTTGATGAGCTCGCGGACGCCGATGTTCTTCGTCGCCGACCCGACGAAGACAGGCACCACGCTGCCCTCGCGTGTGCCCTTGTGCATCGCCGCCTCGATCTCTGCATCGGTGAGCGCCGCGCCCTCGAGATACTTCTCCATGAGCTCGTCGGAGGCCTCCGCGGCGGCCTCGACCATGGCGTCGCGACGCGAGTGCTCGATCCCCTCGAGCTCGGGAGGGATCGGCACCTCGGACGGCTTCCCATTCTCGTAGACGGTGGCGTGCTCCTCGATGACGTCGACGTACCCGCGGAATGTGTCGGCGGAGCCGATCGGCAGGTAGACCGGCGCGATCTTCGGACCGAAGCGCGCCTTGAGCTGCTCGAGGGTGGCGTCGTAGTTCGCATTCTCGCGGTCCATCTTGTTGACGAAGATCAGCCGCGGCAGGCCGCGCGCGTCGGCCAGCTTCCAGACCTCCTCGGTGCCGACCTCGACCCCGGCGGAGGCATCGATGACCACGATGACCGCGTCGACCGCGGCGAGCGCCTCAACCACGTCGGCCTGGAAGTCAGCGTATCCGGGCGTGTCGACGATCGTGATGCGGGTGCCCTCGTGCTCGATCGAGCCGATCGCGAGGTTGATGCTCTGCCCGCGCTTCTGCTCGTCCGGGTCCCAGTCGAGCGTCGTCGTGCCCGCCTCCACGGTGCCGAGCCGGGTGATCGCGCCGGCGTCGAAGAGCATCGCCTCGGCGAGGCTCGTCTTGCCGGCGCCACCGTGGGAGATGAGGGCGACGTTCCGGATCTTGTCGGGGGTGGTCGGCTTCATCGGTGCTCCTTGCGCATGCTCGTGCCGGAGTCGCCGAGGTCGATGGAGTCCGCCTCGGACGGGACGGAGGCCGGAAGTTGGAGCGCCATTATAGGTTCGGACCTTGCTAGCGTAGGTACTGATGCCCTCTCGCTTGCAGGCCCATGTGGAGTACGTGACCGACCCGGAAGCGTCCCCCGATCCGATCGGCTTCGTGCTCGATGCGCTGGCACAGCCGGGGACCCTCCTGGTCCTGGCGCTCGGGCTTGTGGTCGTCCTGGCCAGCCTGCTCGCGTGGGCCCGCGTTCGACCGATGGAGGAGCCCCGGCTGCGATTCGTCGAGCGCGCGAAGACGTACATCGAGTATCTGCCGTGGATCGTGCGCCTGTCGGTTGGCCTGGTGGTCATCGGCGCCGGACTGGCACGCGTGCGCTTCATGCCCACCATCGACTCCGGCGGCCTGTTCGGCCTGCTCCTGACCGGGACGGGATTCCTGCTGCTGTTGGGGCTGGCGGTGCGACCTGCCGCGCTCGTCGCACTCGGCGCCTACCTCGTCACGCTGGCGGGCCACTCGGAGCTGGTGATGATGCTCGACGTCGCCGGCGCCCTCGCCGTCGCAGCCGTCGTGGGACCGGGACGCCCGAGCCTCGACGACCTGCTGCGCGCGGCATTCCCACGCGGGCCCGGGGCGCGGGCCGCCACGCAGAACCTGGCACGGGGCCGATACGACGACGTGGTCCCACTGCTCGTTCGGCTGGGCCTGGGTGGTGCCTTCGTCGCGTCGGGGATCGTCGACAAGATCGTCATCTACGACCAGGCCCTGGCCGCCGTCGATATGTATGGCCTTACGTCGGTCATCCCCGTGACTCCCGAGCTGTGGGTCCTGGGCGCGGCGTTCCTCGAGACAGCGCTCGGCGTGGCGATCGTCCTTGGCGTGCTCACGCGCTTCAACGCCGTGGTCGGGTTCTCGGTGCTCACCCTCGCGCTCTTCGCCCTGCCAGACGACCCGGTGATCGCGCACGTCGGGCT
>JACCWY010000498.1 GCA_013697395.1 Chloroflexota bacterium
GACGGGTGGCCGGGCCAGCGGGCCGCGCCCGCCGCCATCGGTCCGGAGCACGACGTCGGGATCCAGGAGCAGCAGCAAGGCATCGAAGTCGCCGGCCCGGGCGGCCGCAAGGAAGGCATCGACCACTCGCTGCTGGACGGCGAGGTCTGCGTCCGGCTCCGGTCTCGCGGCCCGGACGCGACGACGTGCTCGGCTGGCCAACTGGCGAGCGGCGGTCGGCGATCGATCGACGACCGCGGCGATTTCCGCGAACGGCACCGCGAACACGTCGTGCAGCACGAACGCCAGCCGCTCCGCCGGGGTGAGCGTCTCGAGCACGACCAGCAGCGCCAGCCCGACCACATCGGCGAGGACCGCCTCATCCTCCGGCGAGTCGTCGGCGACCACGACCGGCTCCGGCAGCCACGACCCCGCATAGTCCTCGCGCCGCGAACGGCGCGCCCGCAGCAAGTCGAGGCAGATACGGCCAACGACCGTCGTGAGCCATGGCCGAAGGCTATCGGCCTCGCGCGGCGGTCTCCGGTCGAGCCGCAGCCAGCATTCCTGCAGCGCGTCCTCGGCCTCGGTGACTGAACCGAGCATCCGGTAGGCGACCGAGCGCAGATACGGCCGGTGGCGCTCGAACTCGCGCGACAGCAGGGCGCGGGATTCCACTTGTCGGTCCACGGCCTCCTTCATCTGATCGGAGAACGTATCCGCCGACCGAAACGTGACCGCCGGCTGCATTACGGGTCACATCGGTGCCCCGAGTTTCGTTCCCCTAGCGCGATCGGCTTCGATCGCCGGCGCCGTCGGACGCCGGAGCACCACAGGGAGACAGCATCCATCATGTCCGATGCCCGCGCGCTTGGGACCCCCAGCGTCCCGTCGCTCATTCCTGTTCTCAACGCACTGGTCAGGTGGCTGCTTGGCGCCGGCCTGCCATTCGGCCCGAACGTGCTGCTCACCGTCCGCGGTCGCACGAGTGGCCTGCCCCGGACGTTCCCGGTCGCGATCATCGAGCTCGACGGCCGGCGGTACGTCCAGTCGCCGTTTGGGGAGGTCAACTGGGTGCGCAACCTGCGCTCGGCGGGGGAGGCTGTCGTGTCGAAGAACCGCCGTCGCGAGGAGGTCGAGGCGATCGTGGTGGCGCCGGAGACAGGCGGCCCGGTCCTGCGCGACGCGCTGGCTCCGTCTGTCAATTCGAGGCTCCTTGCAGTCGTGCTTGGGAGGTTCTTCAACGTCCGAGCCGATTCGACCGACGAGGAGTACGTCGCCGAGGCGCGACGGCACCCGATGTTCGAGTTGCGCACGCGTAACGTAACTACACCGGGACCGACGAGCTGGAAGTAATCGTCGGGATCGGAGAACGTGGCGATCCACGCCTCGGGTGCCTCACCCGGGTTGTACGGCTCTCGGGCGGCCGACGTTCACGCCTCGCTGCGGCGGCCATCTTGTCGACGATCACTTCGGTCGTTGCCTTCTCCGGGGTCACGCTGAGGTTCCTCGTGCCCCGGGCTCCGGTTTGCGGCGGCCGCGGGCGCGACGAGGTCGGACTGACGCCATGCGCGCGCCCGTCCTGGCGGAACGGTCGTTGTCGTGGCTGTCAAGGGATACCCTCAAGCATCCTGAAGCTGGAACGCCCTTTATAAGCGGCGCCGCACACGTGGATTCGGGCTTAGTCGTTCCGCACGCACGCCGTCAGGCGGAACCAGTGACCCCGAGCGATCGTTAGCTGAGCCGCGTCAGGCCACCAATTTCGCGAGCTTTGGGTAATCGAGAACGAGCCCATCTGCGTCGAACAGCAGCTCCGAGACGAAGCCGCGATCCATTGCGCGATACTCGACGTGATGGCAGCTATCTCCCTTATCGCCGAGACTCGTGTATCGCTGAGCCACGGCATGCACCGACAGATCCGGGACCGAGACCCATGCCATAAGGAAATCGACCGAACCCTCATTTCTTAGGAATTCATGCCGGAGCACTGGCATCGAATTTGTCAGTGGACAGAGCGCAAGGTCGCAATCCGCGGCTCCAGCCAAGGACTTCGCATCACCACCTGGGCGCTGAAGATCGGCATCGCCGCTGGCGGACGCGGTAACCGTCCAAGCTCCAACCTTTGATCGCCGCAAGTCGAGTGACCGACTCCAGCCATCGCCCTTTGTGGTGACCTGGAGCCGGCTGGTGACCCACCCGGGTGCTGTGTCGAGAGAGAACTCGAGCCGATAGGGCAATGGATGCCATCCGATCGCAACGCCATCAGCCGCCAACCGATCAACGTCCAGCTTCACGTCGACCAGTTCGACCCCGTACCCGTTCTCCTTCTTCCAGGCGACGACACGATGCCGTTGCGGTCTCATCAGTGATCCGCCTCCGAGCGATGGATCGACCGCCTGTCGCGGTCACCCACGCCGCGCGCCTGCCATTTCTTGCTCTTTCCACCAGGTCGCACCGCCGTCACTCGATGTCATCCCGGTCCAATGGAAGCGGTCGGGATGAATGTCACTGAAGGTCCACCGGACGAGCTCTCCCTGGTCATCCCCCCCTTCAAGCCGGATCTCGTCGCCATCTTTGCGAGCGATGAGTCGGATGAACGTGCCGGTGCTGGCGCCAATGAAGACAGCTCGCCAGGCCGAGAGCGCAGGGTCGTAGTACCGCACTGTGGTCCCGATCCCCCGCTCGCCGGGTTTGGTCGATCCTTCCGAATTCGGTGTGATGATCACGTCCTGGATGCCCCGACCATCAATGATGTAGCCGAATGACCACTCGCCAGGTCGATGAAATATCTGTTGGCCAGCCTCATTCCAGAGCCAGATGTCCATATCCCAGACGCCGACAAATTGACCGAAGAGCATCACCTCGTCGCGGACGTCCGGATGCGGGCCATCGGCCCTGAGCGCTCCGTACATCCACTCGTTTTGCGCCGACCCGTTCTGCGCCGTCTCAATCACCACGATCCTCCAGATAGCCCTATCCCGCATCCCCTGCACCCAACGCGTTTCGCCGCGGCGAGTCGTGAGCGGTGTTTAACCTGCTAACATGAACGCAGGTTACGATGCCGCGGTGTCAAGTGCAATGGCAAATTGGCGAACCAGGTTGGCTGCGCCGCACGCGTGGACAGCGTCAGCAACACCAGGTCCGCCTATTTCGGGTTGACGAACAAGGAGGATGAGCGTGGACGGTAGGGTGTGCTCGAAATTGCGCTGGTCGTGACAGCCCCTGATTTACGAGGCCGCCTCGTGTTCTACCGGGACGTCCCTGGGATGCCAGGATCTGCGTGTTCAGCTCGCTTGGCGGCCGAGTGACCAGCCTCGACGGGGGCCGCGCGACGTCGAAACCAGCAGATCCACCCCACGCGGCGTACTTCGATGAGATTGAAGTGGCCCACCCGTTGCCGGTCACATACGCGTGGCGTTGCAGGTTCCCGACGCGGAAACAGCGACCAATCGCCTCGTCGCGGGCGGGGCGGTGCTAATTGCGCGAGCGGTAGAGACGCAGTGGCGATCGCTGAACGCGCGATTGACTGGCGGTGCTGCTCTAGTCGCGATCGTCGCCCTGCACCGGAGTCTGCTCCTCGGACTCGCCAGCGCGGTCGTGCTCGTGTCGGTCACGCGCCTTCTCGGTGCTGAGTGATGGCGACTCACGACGGTCAGGAACGGCGGCCCAAACACCCCGGTACCATTACGCCGTCGCGGCCTGGCGCTCGCGGAAACGACGGACCTTGGCGATCGACCCACACGACCGACCCTTGGGACCACCGGCGGTCATCCGACACCAGCGCTTGCCGGAATTGCGGGTGTGGTCATAGAACACCCAGCGGCAGTCTGGGCACTCCTTCAGGCGCTCCCAGCGCCCCGTGGCAATCGCATCGAGGGTGACCGCAACCATGTCGCCGGCGAGTCCGCCGCGATGCCGGTAGGTGATTCCACGCTGATGAATCTCGGGTACGACACCCAGGCGCAGAACCCAGGCGTTCAGCCGGTCCACGCTGCCGGGCTCGGGTCTGAGCGCTAGGCGGAGGTCATCGCGCAGCAGGCGGAGTTCAGCTGCGATGTCTGACGGAATCTTGTGTGACCGCACGAAGTCGTCGAATCGTTCTGTGGGCGTCCGGAGGTCATTCGGGATCAGCCAGCTGTTGAGGAGCTCGCGGACCTCCTCAAGCGCGCCAGGGGCCGCTTGGAGCCCGCCAATGCTAACCATTCACGCATGTTACCAGTTGCAACAAGCCAGGATGGCCTGTAACCTCTCAGATCAGTAGAAGGTTACTCAGCCGATCGTGCGAACACATGGCGACAGGGTGCCTTTGTAGCTGGCCCAAGGTGACGTCCCAAGCCTGCTGGAAAAGTTGAAGACGGCGTAGTCTCCGAAGCGGAAGTCTGAAAACCGCAGAGGAGGTACGCCGTGGGACCAAGGATAGCCGTCAGCGCCCGTCTTGAGGAGTCGA
>JACCWY010000499.1 GCA_013697395.1 Chloroflexota bacterium
ATCCAAGACTGTCCCGACGAGACCGAGAAAGCCGATCCGGCCAACTACATTGACGGCCCCGAAGTCCCAATGTGGCTGCTCCACGGCCTCGCCGACCCTGAACTGCCGTTCAACCAGAGCCAGCCGCGTTGGGGGTGGTCGGGCTCACGGCCGCAGTGCTGGTCACGGTATCGTCGGTGGCGTTCGCACGACGCGATCGAGGACCCGGCACGGACGGCCGGGACTCGAGCCGAAAGAACAGCAGATAACTCGGTCCCTTGCGCTCCAGCCTCCACGCTCGCTGCCACAGCGCATCAGCCGGGATAGTCCGAAGTCAGCTGCTCTATCCACTGAGCTACGGGCGCGTCGTGCCAGTCTAATCATCAGCGGTGGGACCGTTACAGAGCGCCCTCCGCCCAGTGCATTAACGGCGGCGGCGAGAAGCTCGCGGTGATTTTGATGGGCCGGCCGCCGTCGGCGATGGAGGCCGCCGCGGCCTCGACGATCTCGACGACGTGGGCTGCCTGTTCCGCGCTGGCACGGTGCGGTCGGCCTTCGGCGATCGCGTCGGCCATCTCCGCGACGCCGCGAGCCCAGGCCGTGCCGCGAAAGGGCTGCCGAACGGGGGCCACCAGCTCGTAGCTCTCGCCGTAGGGACCGACCTCGACGGTCGCGTCGAAGTCCTGGAAGTTGCCGAGCGCAAGGGACGCGTCGTCGCCGTGGAATTCGACGCTGCCGGTCAGTTTCGCCGGCCGCCCGACGTAGAAGCTGCTCGTGAGCCGCAGGACGGCGCCGCCGTCGAGCTCGATGGCGGCCACGATGAGATCCGGACTCCCGATGCGGAATGGCGTGCCGTCCAAGGTGGTCCGCTCCGGCTTGAGGTCCCAGCCCCACGCTCGGACCGAGCGAGCCGGCCCCAACATCGAGGTCACGAGGGTCAGCGGATAGACCCCAACATCGACCATGACGCCGACGTCGAAAAAGGGCACGGGAGTCGGGTGCCAGGTCTCGATCCGGCCCCAGTTCACCTCGGCATACACGGCGCGGACCGGTCCAAGGCGGCCGTCTCGGATCAAGGCCGCGGCCGTCTGCTGCGCCTCGCCGAGAAAAGTCGACGGCGAGCAGCCGAGCCGCATCCCACGCGACGCCGCGAGCGCGACCAGCTCGTGTGCCTCCTTCGAGCGGAGAGCCAGCGGCTTTTCGCTGTACACGTGACGCCCCGCCTCGAGGGCGCGCTTCGTGACCTGGTAGTGGGCATGGTGCACGGTCAAGTTGACGACGATGTTGACCGACGGGTCGGCCAGCAGGTCGTCGAGCGACTCGTGGATCGGGCAGCCGTGCTCCGCGCCGAACGCCGCAGCGCGCCCCGCGTCCAGGTCCGCCGCAGCCGCCAATCGGATCTGTGGATGGGTGAGGATGTCCCGCGCGTAGGCGCCGGCGATGTTGCCGGTGCCGACGATGCCAAGGCCGAGAGGTGTCACGGTCGGAGGCTGCGCCGATGCGATGCCCTATCGTGGCGCGATGCGACACGACCAGATCGCGCTCCAGCTGTACACCGTCCGCCGGCTTGCCGCGGACGATCTGCCCGGAACCCTCCGCGCGGTCGCTGCCGCCGGATACCGAGCGGTGGAGCTGGCGGGGTTGCCTGAAGTCCCGCCGGGCGAGCTGGCACGGCTGCTGGACGAGGTGAGCCTTCGGGTCGTGGCTGCACACGAGGGCATCGAGCGACTGCGCGACGATGTCGCCGCCGTGGCCGACAGGCTGGCGGAGGTCGGGTGTCGGGTGTCGGCGAGTGATCGTGCCCTGGATGCCGGAGGAGGACCGCCGCACCGCGGACGAGGTGCGTCGCTTCGCGGCCGAGCTCGGTGGATTCGCCGACGTGCTCGCGGAGCGCGGGATGCGGCTGGGCTATCACAACCATGCGTTCGAATTCGAGCCCCTCGACGGCATGACGGCCTGGGAAGTCCTGCTGGCCGAGCTCCGGCCCGAGGTCGAACTCGAGCTGGACGTGTATTGGGCGGCAGTCGGCGGCCGGGACCCCGTCGCGGAGATCCGCGCGAACCCCGGGCGCATCCGGCTGCTACACATGAAGGACCTGGCAGCCGGTGCTGAGCCGCACGACGCGCCGGCCGGGCAGGGAACCCTGCCGTTTCCGGACATCGTCGAGGCGGCCCGGTCAACGGGCGTCGATTGGTATGTCGTCGAGCAGGACGAGCCCGCTGACGCGCTCGACGACATCGTGCGCGCCTTCAGGTACCTCGATGGTCTCGCCCGTTAGCCGACCATCGTAGGCTGCGCGCCTCTGGCCCAAGTTCGGCCTGGGCCGCGCTGGAGACAGCGGATAACTCGACGCCTCACGCTTTCCCGCTCACGCTCGCTGCCACAGCGCACCGGTGGGAATGGTCCGAAGTCAGCTGCTCTATCCACTGAGCTACGGGCGCACCGTCGGCCCATTCTAGGCCGTGCCCTCTTGAGTCCGATCGTTGGCACCGTCCTCGTGCGCGTACGCCACTGCCGTTTCGGCGTCCATCGCGTAGCCCGCGGCCCGGGCTCTGCCGTAGACCTCCTCGCCGAGCGCCACCTTTGCGTCATTCTCCGGGTCCCCCCAGCGGCCGATCAGCTCTGGAGGGATGCCCCCACCGACCTCGTCACGGATCCGCGCCGAAGCGCCCAAAAGCCCGGCAGCCCGCTCAGGTCGGCCATCGTCGTTCGCAATGAGGGCCAATCCCGACAGCACCATCGCGGTGCCCATAGTGTCCCGCGCCTGGGCGAACAGGTGACGTCCCAAGCCTGCTGGAAAAGTTGAAGACGGCGTAGTCTCCGAAGCGGAAGTCTGAAAACCGCAGAGGAGGTACGCCGTGGGACCAAGGATAGCCGTCAGCGCCCGTCTTGAGGAGTCGA
>JACCWY010000538.1 GCA_013697395.1 Chloroflexota bacterium
GGCCCGCCTTCTGCCCGAAAGGGCAGCATCGGTCTATCATCGTGCGTCCATGGCAACAGACCAGCCGGGTCGCTCTGCTCTCGACTTCGGATCCGGGACCTCGGACGATCACAAGGACGGGATCCGCTGGGTCGATTACTCGAACATCAGCTGGAACCCGGTCTTCTGCAAGCGTTGCGACATCTGCGTCGAGATCTGCCCCAAGAACACGCTGGTCCTGCGCAACGACGCGATCATCGAGGAGGAGAACTGCATCCTCTGCGGGCTGTGCGAGCGCTACTGCCCCGACGTGGCGATCGAGATGATCCCGACAGCGGTGGCGGCCCACGCGGCCGCAGCCAAGGAACGAGCGTGAGTCCGCCAATTGACAGATTCATTCCAGGGCCGCATTACGCTCCGATTTCGCCCGGACTGATGACAGCTGCGGCTGTGGCACCGCAGGAGTGCCGGCATTCGGCCCTGAGGCGCGCCGGGCGCCGGGTAATGCGGCAGTCGCATGAATCTGACGGAAACCGCCGCTCACGGAGCGTGGCGAGCCTGAGAGCATTGATGGTGACGTATCACCGCGAGGGCACGAGAGCGACCACCTGAGCTGCGCGCGACTATGATCGGCGTCCGATGACACGCAAGCTGACACAGGGCAACGAGGCCGTGTTCCGCGGCGCGCTGGCCGCGGGCGCGAGCTATTACGCCGGCTATCCGATCAGCCCGTCGACCGAGATCCTGAATATTGCCTCCGGTCATGCCGCGGATCACCCCGAATTCCGGTTCCTGCAGGCGGAGGACGAGATCGCGTCGGCGAATGCGATCATCGGTGCCTCGCTGGCGGGGGCGAAGGCCTTCACCGCCACCTCGGGCCCGGGGTTCAGCCTCATGCAGGAAGCGGTCGGCTACGCGCAGAAGGTCGGGGTGCCGTGCGTGTTCGTGAACGTCATGCGCGTCGGACCGGCGACCGGCATGCCGACCATGCCTGGCCAGGGCGACATCATGCAGGTCAAGTGGGGGAGCACCGGCGACTACACCCCGATCGCCTTCTACCCCAACGGCGTGGAGGAGGCCTTCCGCGTCACGATCGATGCGTTCAACGCGGCCGAGGAGTCCCGCTCGCCGGTCGTGATCCTGTCCGACACGTTCGTCGCGCACCTCAACGAGGTCGTCGACCTCGACGAGCCGGCGGCGTCGGTGCAGGTCCGGGGGCGCGATCTGGCGCCGCTCGGCGAGTTCACCGGTCAGCCGCGGTTCTTCGCCGGCGTTCTCATGTACGAGCATGGTCCCAACGCGGGGGAGCCGGCCACGGCCGACGCGGACGAGTACCTGCGCCAGTTCTACGAGGCGAAGCATCGTCACGTGGAGGTGGCGAATCGGTACGCGCAATACGAGCATGGCTGGAACGTCGACGCCGAGGTGCTGGTGATCTGCTACGGGATCGTGTCGCGCGTCGCGGCACCGCTGCGCGAGGAGTTCGCGCTGTTCCGGCCGATCCGCATCCACCCGATGCTGGCCGACGAGCTCACGGCCATCGCCGACCGATATCGGGAGGTCGTCGTGGTCGAGGCCAACGACGGCCAGTACGCGGACCTGGTGGAGCTGGCAATCCACCGGCCCGTGAAGCGCGTCCCGCTGCTCGGCGGACGCATCTCACTCGAGGCCGTTCGAGAGGGGATCGACCGCGTCCTTGGCGGCGGGCCGTCCGAGCCGCCCATCCCGCCGGAGCCGACCGAGCACCAGCCCCGCGCGCCGCTGGGGGTGGGCTGATGGGCGACGCACGTCCCGGCCATTCCTCGTCGGGTATCCGCGGGGTGAATGCGACGCCAACGCGAGGGCAGGTTGTTGCGCGGGCATTCGGCCGGGGACTGCTATCAGATCAATCCGGCCCACAGCGAGGGGCACGGCGCCAGCTCCACGCTCGGATTGGTGCGTCTCGTCGCCACGGAACCGTCCTCACCGCGCCTACCAGTCCCAAGGTGAATGGCAGCGCAGGAATCCGTGGCAATGGGCTGCGGTCGTGATCATCGGCCTGTTCGTGCCGCCGCGGCATGATTCGGCTCATCGGGATGGGTTCGCCCGGCCCTGTGTGCCGCTGTGGCACGCATCGGCCACGATCGCGTCGGCTCGGGCGATGCGGACCGCTCGCATTGCCTCGGATTTGCCGCCGCGGCACATCGGCGCAGCTGACGGGGACGCCATCGGCGGTTCAGTGGCCGTTGCGTGCCGTACCCGCACAACCGGATGCGCTCGGCAGGGATCCGGGCGGCCCGGGGGCGTATTCGTGCCGCAGTGGCGCATCCCCGCCGAATCGTGGAGGCGCCACGATGCCTGAGGCGCCGATGGCCGAGATGACCTACAAGGATCGGCTCAAGCTCGACCTGTTTCCCACGATCTGGTGCCCCGGCTGTGGCATCGGCACCATCATGATGATGCTGGCCATGGTCCTCGACGAGATGGGCCTCGACGAGCGGAACACGGTCATCGTGACCGGGATCGGCTGCACGGGCCGGATGGGCGGCTACCTGAAGCACGAGGCGGTCTACACCCTCCACGGCCGAACGCTGCCGGTGGCGGAGGCGATCAAGACCGTGCGGCCCGAGATGAACGTCATTGTCGTTGCGGGTGACGGCGACACGGCCTCCATCGGCGGCAACCACCTGATCCATACCATCCGCCGCAACGCACCGGTCACCGTGCTGTGCAACAACAACGAGATCTATGGCCTGACCGGCGGCCAGACCGGGCCGACCACCCCGACCGGAACGAAGACCCTGTCCTCGCCCGGCGGCAATCCGAACACGCCGATCAACCTCCAGGGTCTCGTCCGCAGCTCTCCCCAGGCGCTGTACGCGAAATCGACGGTCTACCACCAGCTCCACCTGCGCAACGTGATCCGCGAGGCGATCGAGTGGCCGGGCTTCAGCTTCGTCGACATCACCAGCCAGTGCATCGAGAACAACGGGCGGCGCATCGGCTTCGCGAGCGCGAACGACATGCTCACCTTCTATCGCAAGACCTACAAGCGGGCCCCGAAGGACGCCGTCCAGCTCAACGCGTTCGAGATCGGGATCGTGTATCCGCCGGACCACGCCAGCCGCAACGGCCACGCGGCGGCCGATCCGCAGCGCCCGGAGGCACTGCCTGAGCAGCCGGGCGGGCCGATGGTATCGGCGACCGAGTCGCCCGGCGAGGGCGGAGCGACCACGCCCCAGGCCCCTACCGGAGCGGCCGGGCGGCCGGTTGCGACCGACGACGAGAAGGCGCGTCGCCGGGCCGAGTCGCAGCAGCGAGCGGCGCTCATGGCCCAGCTGTCTGCGGAGGTGAAGATGCGCGTCGCAACGCGGGAGATCACTCTGCCCCAGGCCCTGGCCGAGGCCGGGCTGGAGGTCCCCGAGTGGCTGCGCACCGGGGCCAGCGCGCCGCCCGATGG
>JACCWY010000551.1 GCA_013697395.1 Chloroflexota bacterium
GAGGAGGCGATCTTCGCCGGGGCCTCGTCGGGCGCCAACGTGGCGGCGGCGGTGCAGGTGGCGCAGCGACTCGGCCCGGACGCGGTGGTCGCGACCATCATCGTCGACTCGGGCCTGCGCTACATCAGCACCGACCTGTTCCGGTGACGCCCGAGGTCCATTACGCGAAGCTTGGCGAGGCGCACATCGCCTACCAAGTCTTCGGCTCGGGTGACCTGGACCTCGTCTACGTCCCCGAGTTCTGGCACTCGATCGAGGCCCAGTGGGAGGAGCCGCGCTTCGCGGCATTCCTCCGTCGGCTCGGGTCCTTCAGCCGGGTGATCTGCCTCGACCAGCGCGGCAGCGGCCTGTCCGACCCCCTGCCACTGGGCGAGCGCCCCAGCCTCGACCTGGGCACCGACGATGTGCGCGCCGTGATGGACGCCGTCGGCGTGTCCCGCGCCGCGCTGCTGGGCGTGGCCGGGGGTTCGATGATCTCGGCCCTGCTTGCGGCCACCGTCCCGGACCGTGTGCAGGCGCTCGTCCTCCTCAACGGCATGGGGCGCGTCACCGCAACGCCGGATTACCCGTGGGGCACGACGCCCGCCTTCGAGGCACGGGTCATGGCGGATCTGTCGAACGGCTGGGGCCGGGGCGCGCTCGCGGATATCCTTGCGCCCAGCGAGGCCGACGACCCGGCGTTCCGGTCCTGGCTGGCCCGCTACCAGCGGCTCGGCGCCAGCCCCGGCGAAGTCATCGCGCAACGCCGAATGATCCAGGACGTGGACATCCGCCAGGTCCTGCCGGCCATCCGCGCGCCGACCCTGGTCGTGCACCGCCGCGACAACCGGCTGATCAGCGTCGGTCACGGGCGCTATGTCGCTGAGCACATTCCCAACGCCGAGTACGTCGAGGTGCCGGGAGCCGACCACCTGCCGTTCTTGGGGGACTCTGAGGCCATCCTGGTGCCCATCCAGCGCTTCCTGACCGGGGCCATCTCGCCCGCGGACGAGCGTCGCGCGCTCGTCACGCTGCTCTTCACCGATATCGTCGGGTCCACTGACCATGCGGCCCGACTCGGTGACCGGCGCTGGCGCACCCTGCTCGAGGAGCACAACGCCATCGTCCGCGGCGAGCTCGAGCGATACCGCGGCCGGGAGCTCGACCGTGCCGGCGACGGCTTCGTGGCGCTGTTCGACGGACCGGGGCGCGCGGTGCGTTGCGCGCTCGCCATCAAACACGGTGTCAGGCGGTTGGGAGTATCGCTCCGGGCCGGCGTCCACACCGGGGAGGTGGAGCTGCTCGGCGCCGAGATCGAGGGGATCGCCGTCCACATCGGCGCCCGCGTGGCGGCCCTGGCCGACCCGGGCGAGGTCCTCGTGACATCGACCGTCCGCGGCCTCGTCGCCGGCTCCGAGATCGCCTTCATCGACCGTGGCTCGCGCGCCCTGCGGGGAGTGCCCGGTCGTTGGAGACTATTCGCCGCGAGCGCGCTCATCCCCACGGACTCTTCTTGACGGCCCGTCCCCACTCGTTCGCTCGGCTGGGACATCCGCCACGGACATGGGCGCCTCGGCGGTGGTGTACACCTCGACGGACGCTGCGCGACCCCGAACAGCAACCCCTCCGAGGGACCGCAGGGCAAGGCTTTCGCCTGCAAGGCGCGCCGTCTCGGCGCTCATCAAGATGTCGGCGCCCAAATCCGGCGTCAGCTCCTGGAGGCGGGCCGCCAGATTGACGGGGTCGCCGATGACGGTGTACTCGAGCTTGCGGCTGCTGCCGACGTTTCCGGCCACGAGCTGGCCGGTCGCGATGCCGAATCCGACGCGCAGCTCCGGCAGCTCGGCCGTCGATTCCTCGCGGTTGAACTCGACGAGCGCCAGGCGCATGCGGAGGGCGGCCACCATGGCGCGAGCCGCATGGTCGACCTGTGGATTGAGCGGTGAGCCGAAGACGGCGACCAGGCTGTCGCCGCCGAACTTATTCACGATTCCGCCTTCTGCCTCGACCGCCACGAGCATGCGTTCGAAGTATCGGTTCAAGGTTCCGATCAGGCGCGCCGGGGGAAGCACCTCGACCAGCGCGGTGAAGCGGGGCGCTCAGCACCAGGCTGACGCCGGCGACACCCAGCTCAATCGCCGCCGTCGGCACCCCGCCCAGAGATTCCGGCGGGGCGGCTTCCGTCTCGGTTCCGGCTTCCTGGTGCGACGGTGAGGCCCCGGCCGACCCTTCGGTCAATGAGAGCATCGCGAGGACGGTGATCGGCAGGAAGCTGACGACCAGGAACGCCGCCACCAATCGCACGACGATCGACGACCGCGGGCTGTATCTGGCGCGGATGCGGGGCTCGCGGACCGGCTCGGTCATGTCAGAGCGTCATGATGACACCCGGCACAAGGGCCCGCGACGAGCGCGACTGTCACGACCGCGAGCCGGGATCAGCGGCCCATCGGCGTGGACGACCTGACCGTCGTCGCCCGCTCACCCTGATGCTGGCGGGCTATACGGCCAGCTTCCGGCCTCCAGTTCGTTGGCGCACGCCCACGAACACTGGCTTCCTGGTCATGGAGGCCGATTCTCGGCAGGATCGCAGGATAGGCGCCGACGTCTTCGCGGGCGCGCCGCGGCACTCGCGTGCGGCGGCCTACGGCGCCATCGGCGTCGGCTTCCGCGCCCGCAAGCGCGCGACGCCTGCCGCACGAAGCTCATGAGCAGCGCAGCGCCTCATGTAACTATCACAGCGTAGAGGCTCCATTCACCAGGAACGCCCTTGAGTGAGTGCGCCCCCCGATCCTCAAATCGAAGGCCGGAGCCGGCGACGAGATCTCGTACCGTGCCCGTGGTGAGTATCTCCCCGGGAGCGGCCACGGCGCTCACCCGGGCACCGAGGTGCACGGCGATGCCCTCCACTCCCGCCTCCACGAGCTCAACCTCCCCGGTGTGGACTCCGGCTCGGGTTTCGAGCCCCAACCCATGGGCAGCGGCCCGGATTGCCGCCGCACAGCGGACCGCACGTGCTGGCCCGTCGAACGT
>JACCWY010000013.1 GCA_013697395.1 Chloroflexota bacterium
GCGCTGTCCCAGGCACTGGCGCGCACCGGCGACCCTCGCGGCGCCTTCCAGGCCGCCACGCTGGCGAACGAGCTGTTGCCCGGAGACCCGGCGGCTCGCGAGGCGCTGGCGGACGCGCACTGGCTGGCGGACGAGGACGCGGCGGCGTTCGACGAGTTTCGCTCCCTCCTCGGGGAGCTCGAGGGCCAGGATCGCGAGCGCGTGCTGGCCAAGGCGCGCAGGCTCTGGCGCCAGCATGCGGGGTTGGTGGGAAGGCTGGTCGCCGCCGTCGGCCCGCTCTTCCGGCTGGCCTTCAGCCGCGGCTGGCTGCGCATCGGCCGATGAAGGTCGGGCACCTGCGCGAGCGGCTGTCGGCGGCCCTCGGTGTGGCGATGCGCAACCGGGCGGCCGATGCGGTTGCGCTCACCGCCGACCGCACCAAGGCCATGGCCGTCTCGCTCGCCGGCCTCGGCGACGATGCCGAGGTCGAGATCGAGAGCCTGGAGCTGTCCACGCGAGACGCTGCCACGGTGCTCGGGTTCCATCCCGAGCACGTCCGGCGGCTCATTCGCGCCGGCCGACTCCGCGCGCGGCGCCAGGGCGGCGACTACCGCATCCTCGTCAACGACGTGTGGCCGATGCTCGAGGTTCGCTATCGCGAGCCAGGCCGGCGGCGGATCCGCCGACGGTGACCGCCGCGCGCCTTCGAACGGCGCTCAGCGACCAGCTCACACCGGAGCGGCTCGATGAGCTCACCCGCCTGTGCGAGGCCGCGTTCGAAGAGCCGTTCACGGCCAACTGGGAGCGGGTCGGGCCCGGCGTCCACGTGATGGCGGAGGTCGATGGCCGGGTGGTGGCCCCAGCGATGATCGTCGATCGGCGCATCTACGTCGGTGGCGAGATGGACGTCGCCCTTGATGCCGGCTACGTCGAACACGTCGCGACGCTCCCGGAGCTGCACGGGACGGGGCACGGTTCGACGGTCATGCGCGAGATCAACCGGATCATCCGCGACGAGTACGCGCTCGGCGGCCTGGGGACGGACAGCACCGGCTTCTACCAGCGCCTCGGCTGGGAGACGTGGCTGGGACCAACCGCCGTGCGGACGCCAGACGGCGAGCGCGTCCGAAGCCCTCGTGACGACGGCCACGTCATGATCCTGCGCACGCCGCGCACGCCCGCAACCCTGGCCCTCGACAGCCCGATCGCGGTCGACTGGCGAGCCGAGGAGCCCTGGTGAGCCGTCGGGTGCGGCATCGGAGCGGGCACGCCGGTTGCAAATGCTCGCTCGGTGAGCATCAGGGCGCTTCTCTCCCGTGCCGATGGCACTGACACGGACGTCGATCTGGCCGACTTCAGCTCGCGACGGGTCAGACGAGACGAGCTGCTGTGGGTGGACGCCGATGGCCCCACCACGGATGAGGTCGACGCCGTCCACAGGGCGCTGCCCATGTCGGAGGAGTCCGCCAGGGCAGTCGCGTCCGTGCCCGCCGAGCCGAACGCGCGGGTCATGGAGGACGGCGTCGAGGTCGTGGTCCTGGCCCTCGGCGGTGAGTTGGACGCCGATCCGGTTCCCCTGCAGATCCTGATCGGCGACGGCTGGGCCATCACGCGCCGCGACAACGAGATCCCGTACCTCGACGAGCACCGCACGTCGATCCAGGACCAGCGGGAGGTCGGTCGCCTCACGCCGATCGAGTTTCTCGCCTCGGTGCTCGACTGGCACGTGGATGCGTTCTTTCACGCCGCGGAGCAGCTTGAACGCGAGGTGGACGAGCTCGACGACGCCGCGCTGCGCACGGACCGGAACCTCCTTCATCGGCTCGTGGCGATGCGGCGGCGCATCGCTCACGTGCGGCGGGTCATCGCCGCGCACAACGACGTTGCGGCCGAGCTCGCCAGGCCCGACTTCATGCCCGAGAGCGCACGCCATGGCCTGGACGCGCTGGTCGCCGTATCGAAGCGGCTCGCGCGGGCGGCCGAGGCCATCTCGAACGCACGGGAGATGCTCATCGGCACGTTCGACGTCCACATGACTCGAACCGCGCAGCGCACGAACGACACGATGCGCCTCCTGACGCTGGCCTCGGTCATCCTCCTCCCATCGGTCGTGTTGGCCGGCATCATGGGCATGAACTTCAAGGTCGGCCTCTTCGACGAGCCGAACCTGTTCTGGGTCGTCATCGGCATCATGGGCGCCATGGCTGTCGCCGCCCTTGGCATCGCACGCTGGCGACGCTGGCTCTGACTCGTCTGGCCGACGGCGGACGGCACGGGCGCACCCTTCGAGGCCGGCGCAGTTCTCAATCCCGGGAACGACACGTTGTGCGAGGTCACACACTTATCGTTGCCTGCAACATCATCGCGGGGCGACGCATCTGACGCGCATCTGAACGGAGGGAGGAGGAGCCGTTTGCTCGAGCGGGCGGGCACACCGGACGTCATCGAGGCGACCGGGGTGACGGATGCGACCGATGGGCGCGCCGAATTCGACGCCCGCTTCGCGCTGGCACGGCATCGGCTCCTCAGGATCACCGCCTCACTGGTCGGGGCGGTCGACGCGGAGGACGTGGTGCAGGATACCTACCTGCTGGGGCGGCGACGGTTCGACCAGCTGCGCGACGATTCGGCCTTCGAGCCGTGGGTCACGCGCATCGCGGTCAACCTGTGCTTCGGCCGGCATCGGCGCGGCAAGCGTCTGCGCGAGCTTCTGCCTGGGCTGCTGCCGCGCCGAGCGCCATCCTCGGATGTCGGCCTTCGGGAACTGGTCGAAGCGCTCCCGCCGCGCGATCGCACCGTGCTCGTTCTGCACTACGGCCACGGATATCGGCTCGAGGAGATCGCCTCGCTGCTCGATCTGACCCACACGAACGTGCGGACGATCATCGCCCGCACGCGCAGGCGCCTGTACGCCGCCTGGCGTCATGCCGAGGGCATGGACCGATGAGCCGCTGCCGCCAGGCCGATGCCCTGCTTGAAGCCTCGTTCGCCGGCACCGATCTCACGCGCGCCCAGGCGGACCACATGCGGCGTTGCGCCGAGTGCGCCCGAGCGATGTCGCAGGCACGGCGCTTCGAGAACGAACTCGGAAGAGTCGGATTGGAGCTCTCACCCGAGCCAATGCCGACGTCTGCTGAGCTCTTCGCCGCCGTGCCGCCGGTCGGTCAACGAGAAGGATGGATCATGAACTGGCGAAGAACCATCGTGGGAGGCGCAATAGCGACGATCACGCTCGTCGCAATCGTCTTCGGTGGAGGCCGATGGCTGGGCGGCCTGGTGGAAGGCGGAGTCGGGCTAAGCCAGGGCACAGCGTCCCTCACGGCAGCCGCGGCCGCTGCGCTGATCGGAGTGCAGCAGGACGAGGTGCTGATGACCGAGGACGGCGCGCTCGCGATTCGGGACCTGGGGCTCAACCTGGAACTCATCCTGGTGACCTCGTCTGCGGAAGGACTGGAGGCGACCGTGGTGGACTCCACGCCCTTCGGGACCGGTCCCACGTTATTCAGCGCGATCACATGCGCCGAGGAGGAAGGTCTCGAGCGCACGGATTATGTCTGGGGCCGATGGGAAGGCATCACCGATGTGAGGGGCGCCGGCGAATACATCGTCAGCGATTCGAATCACCTCATTTTCGCCTATGACCCGGAACCCGATGATTCCGCGGCGCCGTTGCTGGTCTTCGAAGGTACGAGTGGCACGATGGACTTCGGTCCGGCAGGAGACTTCGTATCGCGCCCCTGTCTCGGGGTAGCGATGGATGAGACTGCTCAGCCTCGACTGCCGGCGGACCTGCGATGCCGCGACTGGGCCGAGATGGCGGACGCGCACGTCGCGATCACGCAGCGCCTCGTTGGCGACGAGCTCCTGCCCGCGGTCCGCGAGCTTCAGCAGCTCCCGCTGTCCGCGACGCGGGACGACCTGATCGACGCCGCCGTGGGCAGCATCGAGAAGTGGTGCCTCGATCCGCGGTTCCAGGGGTCACTGCTATCGGACGTTGTGGAGATCGGCTACGGCAGTGGTACCTGACACCTCCGGGCCGCGGTCTCGTCGGTCTGTCGCCGGGTGGCGCGGGGGGCCCATCGGGCAGAGTCGAGCAGCCATTCACCCGGGGACTCGTAGATTGGATCACGAGCCGGCAGTGCACCCCGCCGGAGCGTGGAACTGACCGACGCTGCGCCGCGGATGCACGGGGTGACTGATATCGGCCGATCGGTCGCCGATTGCGCTGCGAAGAGTCCACCGGTGAATATGTGAGAGGAAGCCCGGCGGCACCGGATGCAATCGCGGAACGAAGCACGCCCCATTGGGCACGCGGCTCGGGTCTTGGGACCGCGGTACAATTCCGGCTCCCCACGACGTGAACCTACGAGGAGCCGATTCGCCGCATGGCCACGACCGCTCGGAAGCCCCGCCGCACCGTCCCGAAGGCCGCCGCCGCGCCGAACGGGAAGCTCATCTACACCTTCAGCGAGGGCAACGCGTCGATGCGTTCGATTCTCGGCGGCAAGGGTGCCGGCCTCGCCGAGATGACGAATGCGGGGCTGCCCGTCCCGCCCGGGTTCACGATCACGACCGAGGCCTGCAACGCCTACTACGCCGCGGGCAAGCAGCTGCCGGCAGGGCTGTGGGACGACGTCGTCGCACACATGAAGCAGCTGGAGGAGCAGACCGGCAAGGGCTTCGGCGACGTCGAGAACCCGCTGCTGGTATCGGTCCGCTCGGGCGCCGCCTTCAGCATGCCGGGCATGATGGACACCGTCCTCAACCTGGGCCTCAATCCGGAAACCGTCCAGGGCCTGATCAAGCTCACCGGCAACGACCGCTTCGCCTGGGACGCCTGGCGTCGATTCGTGGCGATGTTCGGGCGCATCGTGCTCGATCTCAAGGCGGATGACTTCGACGAGCCGTTTGACGAGCTCAAGAAGCACGCAAAGGCGAAGCTGGACACCGATCTCACTGCCGACCAGCTGCGCGAGATCGGCGGCCGATTCGCCGAGATCGTGAAGGACAAGACGGGAGAGGAGTTCCCGACCGATCCGTATCGGCAGCTGGAGCTCGCCGTGCGTGCCGTGTTCGACTCCTGGTTCGGCAAGCGCGCCCACGACTACCGCGAGTTCAACAAGATCCCGCATGACCTCGGCACCGCGGTGAACATCGTGACCATGGTGTTCGGCAACATGGGCGACGACTCGGGCACCGGGGTGGCGTTCACGCGTGACCCGAATACCGGCGAGAAGGAGCTCTACGGTGAGTACCTGACCAACGCGCAGGGCGAGGACGTCGTTGCCGGCGTCCGGACGCCGGCCAAGATCAGCCAGATGCGCGACGAGATGCCCGATGTCTATGCCGAGTTCGAGGAGATCGCGCAGCGGCTCGAGCGGCACTACCGCGACATGCAGGACCTCGAGTTCACGATCGAGCGCGGCACGCTCTACATGCTCCAGACGCGCTCAGGCAAGCGCACCGCTCCGGCCGCCGTGAAGATCGCCGTCGACATGGCCAACGAGGAGCTCGTCACCCGCGATGAAGCGCTCCAGCGTGTGGATCCCGCGCAGATCGTCCAGCTCCTGCTGCCGCGCTTCGATGAGGCGGCGAAGGCGAAGGTGGGGGATCGGCTGCTCGGCAAGGGCCTCAATGCATCGCCGGGCGCGGCGGTCGGGCAGGCGATCTTCGATCCCGATCGGGCCGTCGAGGCAAAGGAGGCCGGCAAGTCGGTCATCCTGGTGCGGATCGAGACGTCGCCGGACGACGTGCACGGCATGCTGGCGGCGAAGGGCGTGCTGACGGCGCGCGGCGGGGCCACCTCGCACGCCGCCGTGGTCGCCCGGTCCATGGGACTGCCGTGCGTGGCCGGCGCGGAGTCGCTCAAGATCGACTACGCCAGGCGCCAGATGCGGGCCGGCTCGGCCACCGTCAAGGAGGGCGACGTCATCAGCATCGACGGTACGACCGGCGAGATCTTCGCCGGCGAGCTGCCGACCATCGAGGCTCGCTTCGAGGACGAGCACGACCTCGCCATCCTGCTGGGCTGGGCCGATGAGACGCGCCGCATGCAGGTCTGGGCCAACGCCGATTACCCGCGCGACGCCGAGCGGGCTCGCGCCTTCGGCGCGCAGGGCATCGGCCTGTGCCGGACCGAGCACATGTTCTTCGAGGGAGATCGGCTGCCGACCGTGCGGCGCATGATCCTGAACGCCCACGCCGCCACAGCCGCCAAGCACAAGGCCGATGACGAGCGGACGGCGGACGAGCGCGAGGCGGTCGAGGTCTTCGATACCGCCCTGACCGAGCTGGAGAAGCTCCAGACCGATGACTTCGCCGGGCTCTTCCGTGCCATGGATGGGCTGCCGGTCGTCATTCGGCTGATCGATCCGCCGCTCCACGAGTTCCTTCCCTCGCACGAGGAGCTGATCGCCGAGGTCACGCGCCTGCGGACGACGCTCGAGCTGACCAGCGGCGCGAACGGCATCGATGCCGGGCTCGTGCAGCAGGGACTCGTCAAGCTCTTCGGGAAGAAGGACGCGTCGCGCGCGATGCGCAAGCTCGGGCTGTCGGAGCCTCAGAAGGGGGCCGCGCCATCCGCCCCGCCGCCGGATCGGCCCGGCATGCAGGCCGACCTTGTCGAGAAGGAGGAGCTGCTGCACGCCGTCGAGGCGATGCGCGAGCAGAACCCGATGCTCGGCCTGCGCGGGGTGCGGCTGGGCCTGATGGTTCCCGACATCGTCAAGATGCAGACGCGGGCCATCCTGGCGGGCGCGGCGCGAGTGGCGGCCGAGGGGTTGACCCCGCTGCCCGAGATCATGATCCCGCTCGTCGGACATGTGAACGAGCTGCGCGAAACGCGCGCGATCCTGGAGGCTGAGGTGGCGCGCATCGTGGAGACCAGCGGACAGCAGGTGGACTACAAGTTCGGCACCATGATCGAGGTGCCGCGCGGCGCCCTGACCGCCGACGAGATCGCCGAGCACGCCGAGTTCTTCAGCTTCGGCACGAACGACCTGACCCAGATGGGCTTCGGCTATTCGCGCGATGACGCCGAGGGCAAGTTCCTCATGCAGTACGTCGACCGCAAGGTCCTGCCGGAGAACCCGTTCCAGGTGCTCGATGCCGCCGGGATCGGCCAGCTCGTACGCATGGGAGTCGAGAAGGGCCGAGCGACGAAGAAGAACCTGAAGATCGGCATCTGCGGTGAGCACGGCGGCGATCCGCAGAGCATCGCCTTCTGCCACGAGGTCGGCCTCGACTACGTCAGCTGCTCGCCGTTCCGCGTGCCGGTCGCCCGTCTGGCAGCCGCCCAGGCAGCCATAGCCGGCACGGATGCCAGGGACAAGTAGAGGGCCGCGCGCCGTCTGGAAGACCGGGTGACCTAAGGAGACGAGAGCGGCGTGCCTCTCCGCGGCTTGACGCCTACAGGTCGAACTCGGAGTCGCCGAGGATGCAGCCGACGTCCAGCAGGTCGGTCAGCAGATCGCCGTCATCGTCAATCCCATTCGAGCACGTGTCATCGGGCGGTGGAGGCGGTGGAGGCGGTGGCGGGGGCGTCGGTATCGGCGTTGGGTCAGGCG
>JACCWY010000033.1 GCA_013697395.1 Chloroflexota bacterium
CCGCCAGGATGCGGAGGCCCGTCGCCAGCGCCAGGGCGCCGATCGCGCGCGGGAAGGCGACCGCTGTCATATGCACCTCGTCCTCCGGGCTGGCGACCTCACGCAGCAGCTCGACCAGTCGCGCGCGCAGCGGCCCGGTATCCTCGCGCCGAGCGTCAGGGCGCGGATTCGGCACGCTCGATGCCGCGCCCGGCTCGAACAGCCCGATCACCGCCTCCGCCAGGTCGATCGACCCGGCCCAGATGACCGGCCCCGAGCCCTCGCGCCGAACTGCTGCCACGAGGGCTGCCGCCTCGAGAGCTCGAGGGCTCCGAGTACCGTCGAAGCCCCCAGCGATGAGCCAGGCGTCGACGTCGGTGGACTGGAGCGTGCCGAGCCGATCGGCGAGCGTGCGGCCGTCGTCGAAGGTGACGACCTCGGTCACGTGCCAGCCTGCGGATTCCGCCGTGCGACGCGCAGTGATGCCCGACATCTCACGCGAAACCGCCACGACGGCCACGCGGGCTGGCCGCCGGGCGGTGTGGCACTCGATCCGGTTCGCGCTCCCCAGGAGATCGTCGAGCTCATCGCCGAGACGCGGATCGGCGGCGACACGCAGCTGCCCGATCAGGGCACGACGCAGCTCGTTCGGGCCCCAGGCCGTTGGCTGCGCCGCGTGCGCGACGATGCGCCAGCGGGCCCGGACCTTGCCGATCACCGCCGCCTTGGCCCATGCCGACCCGACGTCCACGAGGAGGGCGAGCTCGCTGGTCACGGCAGGCGCCGTCATCGGCCCACACCCAGCCAGTCGCCGACGAGGAACCCGATCCGATCGACCAGGAGGATCAGGCGCGACAGCAGGAGGAACCCGAGCCAGCCGCCGATGCCGACCAGCAGCAGCCAACGCCCCGCCCGCGCCGCCGAGGTCAGCAGCCTGCCGCGCGGCACGCCGTGCAGGAAGCCGACGAGCACGAGGCCGGTGATGACCGCCGCGACGGCACCGCCGACGGTTGCGGCGGGCGAGCCGCCGTGACGCACGATCGAGGCGTCGAGCTGAGGCAGGAGCGTGCCCAGGACCGCCCCGCCGAGCGCGAACGCCGCCAGCGTGCCGATCGCGAGCGACGCGGGGAGCGCTGCGACCGGGCGAGGGAGCCAGGGTGCCGCGGCGGTGACGGCGGCCAGGGCGACGCCGAGCCAGAGCTCCGGACGGCCGGCCGGATCGGCCGCGATCGGTTCGATCAGGCGCGGACCGATCACGTCGGTGAGGGCGATGAGCGCCAGGAAGCCGGTCGCCAGTCCGGCGAGAAGGTGCTGCGACCAGCTGAAGAGGCGCCGCTCGCCGACCAGGGATCCGAGCACGGCCAGAGTCGCCACCGCCGCAACCCAGGTGGCGACGAGGTCGGCTGGGGCAGTGTCGAAGAAGCCGCTCATTCGGCGTCCCGCGCCCGGGTGCCGCGGAGCGTGGCGACGGCCCGTGCGCCGAGCGCCTGGCCGAGCATCGCCACCGCAGCGAGCATGCCGATGAGGATCGCCAGGACGCTCGGCTCGCGACTCTCGAGCAAGGCCGATCCCTCCAGCTCGAGGCCACCGCGATAGGCGGCACCTTCGCCGGGCGTGATGAGGGCGGCGTCGACCTGGCCGGTCGCGAGATAGGGCCGCACCTCCGGCAGCAGGATCGCCGGGGTCACCGCCAGCAGCGCGACGCCCGAGGCCCGGGGCAGCACCTGCTCGACCCAGCTCCGTGGCCCGAGGTCGTTTCCGCCGACGACCATGATGCCGTCGTAGCGGTTCGACAGTCCGGCCGCCAGGTCGACCAGAGCGGCCTCCGCCCCGGCGACGAAGCCCAGGTCGCGGACCACGGAGGGGTCCACGCCCTCTCGCTCGAGTCTCGCCCACTCCGAGACGGCGAGCGCCCGCCCCTCGGCTGTCAGGCTGACGAATGCCAGCTGCGCATCGCGGTCCAGCAGATCGGCGAGCAGCGCGCGCACGGTTGGCCGCACCTCCGCATAGGTCCCGAGATCCGGGTCGAATCCCACCAGCACGTTGGCGCCATCCGGCAGCGCGTCGAGCGCTGCCGTCATCTCGCCGGCGGCGCGCGGGTCGGGGGTCGCGAGACGCAGGACGTCGGGCGTCGGCAGGATCCAACCCAGCGCCAGCGCCGCCACGAGGAGCGCCGGCCCGAACCAGCGCAGGAGCCGCGCGCGGTCAGTCATCGGCCATGCCGATGCCGAGCAGGGTGCGAGCGGCGAACACCGCGGTGAGCAGGCCGACCCCGATGAGGAGCCCCCGGAAGACGGCCCCGACCGGCACATCGAGCGCCCAACCTGCGGCTCCCGCGAGCCAGTCACCGCCCGCGCCGGCGAGGGGCAGCAGGAGCACGAGCGTCACGAGCGCCGCCGCAACAAGCACGATGGCACTCGGGCTGCGTCCGGCAAGCGAACGTCGTGCGGCCAGCAGGGTGGTCAAGAACAGGAGCCCGAAGAGCGAGGCGCCGAGGGGGATGAGCAGGGCGGAGAGGAGCCATCGGACGGCGGGATCGGCCGATCCGTCGGAGCCGGGACGGAGGCCGGCGATGAGCATCGTCGCCATGCCCACCACGACGAGCACCGCGCCGATCGGGTCACCCCGACGCCGCCACAGGTCGCCCAGGCGGCGCGCGCCGAGCGCCCCGACCGCGGCAAGAGCCGCCCCCGCCGCGACGAGGATCGCGGCATCGACGACGACCGCGGCCAACAGCCCCAGCGAGTCGTTGGCCACGAGCAGGTCGGCCAGCAGCAGGACGCCGATGATGACGACGAGCGCCGTGAAGGTGGGGCGCCTCACCCCCGGCCGGCTCCGCCGAGCATCTCGCCCGGATCCGCCACGCCGCTCAGGGCGAGGACCGACCCGATGAGGATGACGAGGAGGGCGATCCCGATGAGGCGGTTTGCCGCCATCACCATCGTCCGCTCGTCGACCGCGGCCCGAAGGTCGGCAGCGGCCTGGTACGGCTCGGGAC
>JACCWY010000038.1 GCA_013697395.1 Chloroflexota bacterium
GATACCGCTCCCCCGAAGGATCGTTCCAGAACGAGACCGGCATCGACGGCATCGGCTTCGTGATCACGAGCTCCCCCTGCTCGCCGACGAGGGACTGGCCTGAAGACGAGAAGGCCTCGACCGCGCAACCCAGGTGACGGCACGACAGCTCGCCCTCCCAGACCGGCACGAGCGGCGAGGCGCCCACGAAGGCGGTGCACACATCGGTCCCGCCGGAACCGACTGGAGATGGACCGATGCGCTGATCGCCTCGTAGACATAGCGAAATCCCTCCACCGGCAGCGGCGCGCCGGTGGAGCCCAGGCTCCGCAGCCGCGACAGGTCAACCATCTCGCCCGGCCGCAGGCCGTCCTTGCGACAGGCCATGAGGTACGGTGCGCTCGTTCCGAAGTAGGTGACGCCCTCCTCCTCAGCCAGCCGCCAGAGGGCTCCGAGATCGGGATGGGCCGGTGATCCGTCGTAGAGCACGATGGTCGCGTCCACCGCCAATCCGGAGACCAGGTAATTCCACATCATCCAGCCGGTGGTGCTGAACCAGAAGAACCGATCCGTCGGACCCAGGTCGTGGTGCAGTGCATGGATCTTCAGGTGCTCGAGAAGGATGCCGCCGTGGCCGTGGACGATCGGCTTCGGCAGCCCGGTCGTGCCCGACGAATAGAGCACGAAGAGCGGTTGGTCGAACGGCACCGGCTCAAACGCCAGCTCAGCGGGCTGGCTGATGAGCTCGGCCCAGGTCATCGCCTGCGGGACGCGCACCGATGAGGAGTCGAGGTAGGGCAGGACGACGGTCGCCACCAGGCTCGGCAGCGATGCCCGGATGGCGGCCACTTCATCGGTCCGGTCGACCTCCCGGTTGCCGTACCGATAGCCGTCGATGGTGAGGAGCACCTTCGGCTCGATCTGGCTGAACCGATCGACCACGCTGCGGGTCCCGAACTCGGGCGCGCAGCTGGCCCAGATGGCGCCCAGCGAGGCGGTGGCCAGGAACGCAATGGCCGCCTCGGGCACGTTCGGCAGGTAGGCGGCGACGCCGGTCAAGCAGGGCCATCGAGCCCTCGGCCAGGTAGCGTCGCTCGGCGATGGCCCACTCGTTCATGGATCTCGAGCAGGACGGCTCCCGCCAAGCGGGTCACGGCCGCCTCGTTGGGGAAGATGCCGACCAGCGTCTGGTTGGAGGCCCCTGGCGTTGCCGCCAGGGGCCTCGCCGTTCGGAGCGTGAAGCGGGCGGCGGCTTCCTCAGTGGCGACGCGGTGTGAGACGCTCCTCACCGGGATGCGCAAGGCATGGATGACGATGTTCGGCCGATGCCGACTACCGCGCCGTCCGGCGCCTCGGTCGCGAGGCAGAGCAAGGGTGTAATGCCGTGCACGTGGTCGAACGCGGTGCCGTGCGATGCGAGCGAAGGTACCAGCGCGACGATGACCGGACCGATGAACCTACGCAGCTGCCACGAATAGATAGCCACACGAGGCGGCTATCTATCAGCGCCATCGGGATGCCGAGTCCTGGGAGTGGTCGCATTGTGAGTAGGAAGTTGCCGAGGGGAGCCAAGACTCGCGGTGCAGATTCGATCCGGGTCCTGTGTCCGCGCGGATCGCAAGCACCCTTATCAGCACCCTTATGGAATCACACCATGCGTCCCATAGCGGGTCATGGAGCGTCAATCGCGTCAGGTTGGCACGATTGACGCGGATTTCCCGCGCATCCGGTATGCGGTACCAATCAGCCCTCATTCGGCCCGATTCGTGCTCGGATCGGGCCGAACAGTTGTTCGATTTGGCCACATAGCACCCTCATCAGCACCCTTATCAGCCAGTGGATGGGCAGCGGTCCGGTCTCAAGACTCTTCTCGTCGGGTTCGTCCACTTGTCAGCCGAAATTGTGTTCTCGGCCAGCGGCTCGGCGATCGTCTCGCCATTCCCCGCTCGAAGGGGGCTCAATCAGCTTGCGCAGCTGATCACGATGGATCATGGGATCCCGCCTATCGAATCTCGTCCCACCACGCACGCCGTTGAAGCCAGACCATCCTCACCTCCGTTGAATCGTGCCAACTGAGACGCCAGCCATCGCTCAGCCGAATGGCTTTACCACCATGTCCGCGATGATGAGGACGAGAAGGAGCGCGTCGCTCGTCACGATCACGGTCAGCCGGCGACCGATGAGCTGCTCCCAGTTCGGCCGGTCTTCGCGGGCCGCTTCCCCGATTCGCACGATGTACGGGTAGCTGACCATCCCGCCGTACACGACCAGCAGCACGAAGAGCGCATAGGCAATCAGCAGCCATGGTGCGAGGAGGTTGAACCCGCCGGTCAGGCCGGTTGCGATCCCGAACAACGCACCCAGGATCCCCAACGGCGGGACGGCGCGCCCAGTCCGCTCGTAGAGGCCCGCGATGGAGCCCAGCGCGCTTTTCTGGCCGGTGCGAGCCGCCGCGAGCGCCAGGATCTGCGGTCCGGAGTGGAATGCCACGAGGGCGAACATCGTGACAATGTGGAGAAACAGGAACGGCGAGTGGAGCATGTCCGGCCGCCACCTTCATGAGAGATTGACACTAGAGTCCGTCACTAGTGACTGACTCTAGTACAATGACGGTCGCCATGTCGCCTGTCAAGCGCCCACCTGAGACCAAGCCAACGCGCGCCAATCGCGCCCGAGCCACCAGGTTGCGAATCACCAAGGCCGCCTACACGTTGTTCTGTGAGCGCGGTTATGCCGGCACGACCATGGCCGACATTGCCGAGGCAGCAGGCGTGGCAGTTCAGACGGTCTATTTCTCATTCCACACGAAGAGCGAGCTGCTGAGCCGCGCGTACGATTTTGCGGTCCTCGGCGAGGACGAACCGATGCCACCCGAGAAGCAGCCGTGGTACGCCAAGATGGTCGCTGAGCCGAATGTGACCAAAGCCCTCCGGCATCTGGTCGAGGGCGTTGGCGCGATCCTGCGCCGGGCCACGCCGCTCGACACGGTCGTGCGAGCGAGCGCAGGGAGCGATTCCGAGACCGCGCGGGTCCGGGCGCTTCACGAGCGATGGCGCGCCGAGGGCTATCGCACCACACTCGAGTTCTTGCGCTCGAAGTCGGTCCTGCGCGCCGGTCTGAAACCGGAGCGGGCGACGCACCTGTTGTTGCTCTACCTCGGCGCGGACGTCTACCGCGTGCTGGTCCACGACTTCGGCTGGACCCACGACGCCTGGGTCGACTGGACAGTCGAGACAGTGGCACAGGAGGTTTTCGCGCCGTTGAGCGCTGCCTCCTGAACCCGATAATCGTCCACGAGTCGTGCGAAGCCGTGACGGAATTTGCAGCGAACCCTGTGTCGGTCAGTGCCGCGGGCCATGTGGCGATCCGGGTCACAGTCGTCGATGGGACGCAGCTCATCCTGCGTGCCGATCCCGCCACCAGGTGAAGCCGGTTGCCAGCAGCTCGTCCAGCCGCACTCGGTTTACTCGCCAAAGCATTCGATGCGATCAGCGACGAGCAGGACGCCCGGTACTCCGCGCGGAGCTTCGTCCGCTGGGTGAGGCTGGCGACGGCTCAGCGCGATACCAAGCGCGCCGGGTCCGATGTGCGGCAAGGGACGGATGCAGCGGCCTAATCGCTTGTTGATGAGCGCCAGCGGACCGCCCCAGCGATCAGAAGGAGGACGGCCAGTGCACCGAAAACGGGGAGATCGATTGCGGGAGTTCCGCCGAGGTCCATCCCGATGACAT